>PIVS01000369.1 GCA_003353855.1 Desulfobacteraceae bacterium | reverse complement strand
GCAAAGCTTCGCATCCAGATGCGGGCGGAAATTAAAATGCTTCACCGGCGGGTTGCTTCCACAATGATTTATGTGACCCATGACCAGGTGGAGGCCATGACTCTGGCAGATCGGATTGTCGTGCTCAAGGACGGATATATTGAGCAGGTGGGTACCCCGCTGGAGCTTTTTTTAAACCCGGTAAATACTTTTGTGGCAGGATTTATCGGCACCCCTCCCATGAATCTTGTTGACTGCAGAGTCAGTAAGGAAGGGGGTAAAACCTTTGCCGAATTTGATACAGGACTCAAGATTCCCGTGCCTGATAAAAAAGGAATAGATCTGGCCGACGGCACCCCAGGGGTTTTGGGTCTGCGGGCGGAAGAGATCACCCCTGGCCAAGCCCATACAAAAATTGCACAGGAGTGGATCTTTTCGGGAAAGGTCATGGTTGCCGAGCCACTGGGGCATGAGACCCTTCTTCACATGGATATCGGCGGAGTGAAATGGATGGCCAAGAGTGGAGGAAAGCAGGTTTATACCCCAGGTGAAAGTATCACCCTTGGCATGAACCTAAATGAACTGCATTTTTTTGATGCAAAAACCACCAAGGTTATTTATTAATTGGGAACACGGCTCAAAGGCAACCTCTGCAAGCATGGATGCACAAAATTATAAAATAGGCATAATTGTTTGAATGAAAGGGTTTATATTTTTGCTACTTGATCTTATAGACCACCTTAACATTGCTTTTAATCAGGATCTTCCCAAGGGCAAACCCTCCGGTATCCTGTGAGCCGGACCTGAAACCGGATTCACTTGCCATAAGCATATTGGGTCTTCTGGGGTCGGCAAAGGATTGATCATCTTCAATCATCAGCGGATCGCCAAGGGCAACATTTAAGGTGCTTGCCATGGCATGGGCTTTTTCCCTGGCAACCAATAAGGCGTCAAGCCTTGCTTTGTTTCGGGCCTCAACCTGTTTCGAATAACCATATGTGATATTTTGGATGCTCATATCTTTGATCTTGGAAAGGCCTGTCCAGAGATGCTGGTATCTGGTGAAATCTGTTAATTTGAAAGTAAGCTGTGAGGAAGCAAAATAGCCTTTTTGTATTCTGCGTCCGTTTTCATTTTCCCAATTCTCTCCAAATTGCATCATTGAAGTTTGGGTATCATCTTTAACAATGCCGGATTTACTGATAAATGAGAGAATCGATAAAACAATCTTGCTGTGTTGTTTTGCGAGCTCTTCCACGCCGGGACCCCTATTGGTGATATTAAGGGACCAAAGCATTTCATCTGGTGTGACTTTGACGGTTGCCGTTCCGTGCACGGTTAAATGGGGTTGAATTTCATTGGCCAATGCAGGCATATTCAAAAGCAGAACAAGGGCAAAGGCCCAAAATAATTTTTTCATTTTTAAGATCCTTATATTATTTTCAAAAGATTCTTAGCCCACTCGGGGTCTGTGGAAATCCTGTTTTTTATATTGCTTATCACAAAATACTTTGACATTAAATCTTTTTCAGGTCTGTTAAAAGAAAATCGGCCCTCATTTGTGTGGGGGCAGGTTTGATTCCATGGGCATGGAGGAAAACTTTTGTTTACAAACTTTCTCTTCATTTGTTACTAAATTGTATGGAGAATGGTTGCAAGCTGATAATAGAAGATGGTTCAAGGTTAAATGAATGATGATGGAATTTAAAGTATAAATGGAACAGATCCAAAAAAGCAAATATAATTCGGGTTTTATCCAGGAAACTCTCAAGGGGGTGGTGGACCGGGTCACCTTTCACAACCCGGATAACGGGTGGTCTATTTTAAGGGTTCAGTCCTTTGATAACTTAGGAAAACAGGAAACCGTGGTGGTCCACCAGACTAAGGTTTTTGCCGGTGCCACCATGGAATTTAAGGGGGCCTGGATTGTTCATCCAAAATACGGCCGTCAGTTCCAGGCAACTCTTGCCAAGGAGAAGAAACCGGCCACAACAGCTGCCCTTGAAAAATATATCGGGTCAGGTCTTATCAAGGGGGTGGGGCCGAAAACCGCTAAAAAAATTGTCCGCCATTTTAAAGAGGTCACCCTGGATGTTTTTGAACAGGATATCCAGCGCCTTACGGAAGTGCCGGGAATTTCCTTTAAAAAGCTTGAGATGATTTCAACGGCCTGGGCTGAGCATAGGGCCATCAGGGATGTGATGATGTTTTTGCAGTCCCACGGGATTTCAACTCTTTTTGCCGTTAGAATCTACAAGGAATATGGGGATAAGGCCATTTCCCATGTGACCCGGGACCCCTACCGGCTGGCCAATGATTTTTACGGTATCGGTTTTTTTTCCGCGGACAAGGTGGCACTGAGCATCGGTCTTGCCCCTGACAGCCCCCAGCGGATCATGGCCGGGATTCGTCATGTCCTGGCTGCTGCCCGTAATTTTGGCCATTGTTATCTTACTGCAATTCAGATTAATGATCAGGTGAAAGAGCTCCTTGATCTGGATCTTTCCCATAGGCTTGGGCCGCTGTTGGTCTCCATGGAAAAAGAAAGACTGCTCATGAAGCGGGAACTTGGAAGGGAATCAGGGGAAATTCAGGCCTGTTATTATTCAAAGTCTTTATATTTTGATGAACAATATGTGGCCCGGCGTATACTGGACCAGGGGCCGGCACCAAAGGTTGATTCACACCGGATGGCCAGGTGGATCCAGTTATTCAGCAAAGCAAAAAAGGTGAAATTAAGCCCGGAGCAAGCCGGGGCGGTCACAGGAATTGTGGGGGAAAATTTTTCGGTTCTCACCGGCGGGCCCGGATGCGGAAAAACCACCACCACCCGGGTTATTGTCAAGCTGTTGGAAGCCATGGGACTGCGGGTGATCCTGGCCGCTCCCACCGGACGGGCTGCCCAGCGCATGGGTGAGGTTATCGGCAGGGAAGCCAAAACCATTCACAGGCTTCTGGGATGGCAGCGGGGGAAATTCAAGAAAAATGAACAAGCTCCCCTTAAGATGGATTTTCTGGTGGTGGATGAATGCTCCATGCTGGATATAAACCTCACGGCTTCCCTTTTAAAAGCGGTCCCTAAAAACAGCCAGGTGGTTTTTATCGGCGATTATGACCAGCTGCCTTCGGTGGGGGCGGGCAATGTTCTCAAAGATATCATTGGGTCGGGCCGGGTGGCCTGTTTTCGCCTCACCGAGGTTTTCCGCCAGGCCCGCCATTCCCTGATCATTAAATATGCCCATCAAATCAATGGGGGAAAGATGCCCTGGATTGAATCCCCGTTCAAGGACCCTTTGATATGGAAGAATAATACAGATTGTCTTTTTCTGGATTCAGATGAAGCCACCAAGGAGCAACTTCGTTTTGTGGGAAAGGTTAAACAGCTATACGAAGGGCGTGAATCTGCCGCCAACACCGGTCAGGCCGCCAATGGAGACAATGATCAGATAAAAGAGGGTCAGATAAAAGAGGGTCAGATAAAAGAGGGTCAGATAAAAGAAGGCCAGATCCGGGAGATCAGTCCCTATGAGTTCAGGGTCAATGACACGGGTTCTCCCTATGAAACAGAAATCACCATCCCCGGCAAATTTGCCCATGTCAACCTGGACGATGTGGCCCGGGCCGGGAACCAGATTGAAGAGCTGATGGCCGTTTTGAAAAAAGTCCATCCCTGGTCCTCTCTCCATTACGGGCTGACTGCCCTGGATGTGATCAAAAAACTTTATATGGAGTGGATTCCCAAGTATGGGGGCAAAAATGCCGAGATCCAGATCCTGTCACCCATGACCCGGGGGAGTCTGGGAACCATCAATTTGAACCGGGTGATCCAGGAAACGGCAAATCCCTTTAACCCGGGCAAACAGCAGATCATTGTGGGCCAGCGGATATTCAGGACCGGGGACCGGGTGATCCACCGGAAAAACAATTATGATCTGGGCGTGTTTAACGGGGATATCGGTATTATCCTTGATATCAATAATATGGATTTGACCTGCTCTGTGCGTTTTTTCCCCGACAACAGGGTGGTGCAGTATAAACAGACCGATATCATGGAACTGGACCTGGCCTATGCCATTACCATTCATAAGTCCCAGGGGTCTGAGTTTGAAGTTACGATCATCCCGGTGCTGACCCAGCATTTTAAGATGCTTTTCAGAAATCTGGTGTACACAGGGCTCACCCGGGCAAAAAAGATGGCTGTGTTTGTGGGAACCAGAAGGGCCCTTGGCATGGCCGTTCAAAATCAGGATATCAGCCGGCGCCAGACCGCTTTGCAGGAATTGTTGAGTACCGGGAGAAAATAGGCTATAAGATTTGTCCATGTGGCTGTAATATCAAACCTGCTAATATAAAACTGGTTGAATTGGAGAAAAATAATATGCAATTTATTGTAACCGGCTATGACGGCAAGGATGAAGGGGCACAGGACAGGAGAATGGCTGCACGGGGAGCCCCATCTGGCCATGGATCTCTGTCACATTTGTTAATACACAGTGCTACCGGATTTTTTTCCCTCGTTTCAGACAAAGCCGGATAAATTCGGGGATATCGCTTTTCCGGTCAAATCTCAGGTTGACCATGGCCCGGGTCATGGCCACATAGATCAGGTTGAATTCATCCGGGTCAACCCCGGCAGGATCCATGATCTTTTCATCTTTCAGCAAAGGGTGAAAATCCTCCATGAGGAGAACATTGGCCCACTCCAGCCCCTTGGCCTTATGGGCTGTAGTCAGTAGTATTCCCGAGTCCCCCTCCACGGCCCGGGCCATGATCCGGTCCACATGGTTGGGAATTGATGAGGTATATTTTTCAACCATCTTGCAAACAGAGGAGAGTTCAAAATCCTCAACCGCCCTGGCATAGGATCTTAGGTTACTGAAACTTTTAAAACTTTTAACATAGGGATCCATGATCCGGGAATGATCTTCCTTGTACAGATAATAGACATCCTTGAGGATGCCCAGCCGATAGCTGCCCACACCGCCCACAAACCCGATTTTATGTTTTTTGTATAATTGGACGGCCCTGTCAAAGAGGGTGGCATTGGTTCGCGCGATAATGGTATGATGCCCCGGGTTCCATGGGGGTTTATCCGGCACAGGGGTGCCCACAATCTT
>PIVS01000368.1 GCA_003353855.1 Desulfobacteraceae bacterium | reverse complement strand
TCACCGATAAGGGATTTAAAAATTACGGAGTTTTTACCATTATATGCTTTTGTATATCCAAAACCGACATCAATTCCCACTGTCTCCATGTCCACACCTCCTGAAATTTGTATGCTGATATCATTTTGAACAGAGTTTGCTTCAAGAAGGTAGATATCATTTACCATCGAGGATAGTCAAGGAATATTGATTGGGAATAACACCGGTTCTTGCACTTATCGGCTAAATATTATAATAGAAGGCCAGTTAATTTTACCAGGTGAAAAGGGCAATGAAAAAAGACCAAGTGTTTGCAAAAAAAAAAGATCGGATAGAACCTTTTGAATTTAACAGGGAAGTTACGGCGGTGTTTGATGATATGCTGAAACGCTCGGTGCCCCTGTACAAGGAGAGTATCCAACGCCAGGCCCAGATGGCCAAAGGATTTTTCCAGGAGAAAACTAGGATTTATGATCTGGGATGTTCCCATGGGAATTTGGGCGTTTTGATTCTGGAGCAGTTTAAAAACACTCCCTTTACCATGATTGGGGTGGACAGTTCCCTGCCCATGATTGACAAATATCAAACCCGCCTCGAACAGGTGGACAACTCCCATCAGATAAAACTTGTCTGCGGGCTGCTTGAGAACATCCGCATTGAGAATGCCTCGGTGGTGTTGATTAACCTGACCCTGCAGTTTTTGGAGTTAAAAAAAAGAGACGGGCTTATCAAAAAAATCTATGACGGGCTTTTGCCCGGTGGAATTTTGCTGGTTACGGAAAAAATAATTCATCAAGCGCGCCCCATCAATAATCTTGAACAAAATTTTTACCGGCGATTCAAACGTGAAAATGGCTATTCAGAGCTTGAAATCAGTCAGAAGCGGGATGCCCTGGAAAAGGTATTGATACCGGAATCCCCCGGGGTTCATAAGCGGCGTTTTCTCAATGCCGGTTTTTCATCCTTTGATGTTTGGTTGAAATGGTTCAATTTTGCCTCCATGATTGCCATAAAATAAGCCTTATAAAATCCAAGAACATAAAATTCAAGAATATAAATAAAATTAGGATACAATGGAACGGTTTTTAAAACAGCACCAAAAATTTCAGTTTGACCGCTGGCATGAAGAGCTTGGCACCATCATTTCCGAAAAAAGAGCATTCCTGGACCAGGCCAGGGGAAATTATCAACGATTTAAAACCGTGGTGGAAAGCCTTCCTGATTTAGTCCCCTCCAAAATTGATCTCATGGGAAACCATATTCTTGTGGGAGATGAAACCGATATTTCCCTGGATGAAAAAAAAGATCTCCATGAAAAGCTCACCCAGCTATGCCCCTGGCGCAAAGGCCCCTTTGATCTCTTTGGTGTGGACATCGATACGGAATGGCAGTCCTGGATGAAATGGGACAGGCTTTTGCCCCATCTGCCGGAACTTGCCGGCCGGCGTATCCTGGATATTGGCTCCAGCAACGGTTACTATATGTTCCGCATGGCCGCAGAAAATCCCTTGTTTGTCCTGGGGCTGGAACCCCAGAGTTCTTTTTATTTTCAATATTTGGCAATTCAAAAATATTTGCAAAGGGATAATGTATTCTGCCTGCCCATTCCCCATGACCAATTGCCCCGGATGGATCAATATTTTGATCTGGTGTTCTGCATGGGAATTTTGTACCATCGAAAATCTCCCATTGAAATGCTTAAAGATATCCATGACTCTTTAAGAAAAGGCGGGGAAATTGTTCTTGAAAACCTGGTCATTGATTCAAGGGAAAATCTCTGCCTGTTCCCAAAGGACAGGTATGGAAAAATGCGCAATGTCTTTTTTATCCCGGACCTTCTGGCAATGGAATCCTGGCTTGCACGGGCCGGGTTTACCCATATCAGGTGCGTGGATGTGGAAAAAACCAGCCTTGAAGAACAGCGCAAAACCGACTGGATTCAGACAGAATCTTTAAAGGATTTCCTGGACCCAAATGATCCGGACAAGACCATCGAAGGGTATCCCGCCCCGGTGAGAGCCGTCTTTATTGCCAGGGCCTGACAACGATATATTATTGTGGGAAGCTTTTTAAAAAGAGGGATTTAAACATCTGCAGGAAAAGATTTTATTTCCTTTAAAGATTGTACGGCTCTATTCAACCTGATTTCTAAGAATGGAGAAATATAGTTTTCATCTTTAAGCTTTATTGATTAAGAGAAACCAATTCATCCTGACCCGGATTTAATTGCCGGATGCAGGTAAAAATCAAGTCCTAAATGGGTTGGGGATCACACTGGAAGGAGGTGACAAAATATTGGCCCTCCTTTTCATAGAACACCACCCCGTCAAGGTAGCCCACATCTCCCTTTGTCTCATGGGCAAGCCCCAGTTTGAATTCTTTTAGGGGGAAAATATTCCAGTCGTGGGAGACACAGACAGCTATTTCATTGCCATTGAGCTGTTTCAACCGGTCTGTCATGTATTCGCTTAATCTGGCCGAAGTTTTTTCCGGGTTTTCCATGATCCCATCATCGATTTTATTGTCAAACCAGTTGCGGATAAAACGTTCACTGCCCTGGGCTTCCACCAGATGAATGGCCTTTTCAATGTTCTTAATGTAAAAAGGGGCCAGATGATCACTGGTGATGTTGTGGGGCACCGGGGTTCTGTGCTGTTGGGTATACCCCTTGTCAATGAGATAGGCAGTTTCAATGCACCGGCCAAGGGTGGAGGAAAAAAGCTTGGGAACAGGGTTTGCGGGAAGGGATTTACCCAATTCCAGGGCAAAGGATTTACCCGCGTCGGTCAATCCCATAAAGGGTTCCATCCTGGCCTCTTTGTGGAAAAAACGGTCTGAATGCCGGATGATAACCGATATTTTTTGGATTCCATTATCCAAAAGTTCGGTAATGGTCTCAACGGTATGTCTGGCTCGCACTTCATGCTTTAATTTCATATATGCTTAGGCTCCTAAACTCCTGCAGGGTGGATTATCTTTTTATTGAATAGATTTCATACTCTATGGTATAGGAGCTGTCAATGTAAACCGGTAAGTTCGGAAAATTATCAACAGGGAGGAAAAAAGATGCCAAAGAAGATTAGCATCATAGGGGTACCCATGGATTTCGGACAGCATCTCAGGGGAGTGGACATGGGACCTGCTGCCCTCAGGTACACAGGATTGATATCACGGTTGAGAGCGCTTGGACATGTGGTTGTGGACCGTGGGGATGTGAGAATTCCCATCCGGGATGCCGATGGGCAGACACCTCCTTCCGAAGACAAATATGTAAATGAAATCTCCCATATTTGTGATGCCATTTACACTGCAGGACACGAAGCGGTGCAGCAGGGGCATTTTCCTCTATTTTTGGGGGGGGACCATTCCATTGCCGTGGGTACTGTTTCCGCTGTTGCAGGTGATGATCCCATAGGATTGATCTGGATCGATGCACATGGTGATTTTAACACTCCAGAAACCTCTCCTTCCGGAAATATCCACGGTATGCCCCTGGCTGCATTGATCGGGGAGGGCCATCCATCTCTTGTGAATGTGGGCAGGCCCGGCATGAAGGTCAATCCTGAAAACGTGGTCCTCATAGGCCAGCGGGACCTGGACCCGATTGAAAAGAAAAGGCTGAAAAAATCAGGCATCTCCATTTTTACCATGCGGGATATTGACGAACAGGGGATCTCATCGGTTGCCAATAAGGCCATCATGAAATTTGCCCATTTAAAGTGGATCCATCTGACCGTTGACATGGATGCCCTGGATCCGGTGGAGGCCCCGGGGGTTGGAACCCCAGTGCCCGGCGGAATTTCCTATCGGGAGGCCCATTTGCTGATGGAAATTCTTGCAGATTCCGGCAAGGTGGCATCCATGGATCTTGTTGAGGTAAACCCTATTCTGGATGTGGCCAATAAGACGGCTGAACTTGCAGTGGAACTGACTCTGTCTGCCCTGGGCAAGAGTATTTTGTGAGCCTTGACGATTATATTCTTTCCCTTAAAAACTATAGGGGGTTTGCAGGGGATATTGTCTGCCACAAAACCCTGGCACCCAGGGCACCGATTTTTGCAGATCCGGGTCTCAGGCTTACCCATGACCTTGCTCCATTGCTTGATGCCCTGGGCATAACCCAACTTTATATCCACCAGAAAAAAGCCATTTCCATGATACAGGCGGGCACCCATACCGTGATTGCCACCCCCACAGCTTCCGGGAAAAGCCTGATATACAACCTGCCCGTGGTGGATGGGCTGTTGGAAAATCCTTTATCCCGTGCCCTTTATCTCTTTCCCTTAAAGGCCCTGGCAAGGGATCAGCTGGATACGGTCCAGCAGATGCTGACCCTGGCAGGTTCCCCAAATATTGGGTCTGCCATGAAATCGGACAGAAAATCAGGCATGAAATCCCCAAAGTTGACTGCCGCCGTCTATGACGGGGATATTACCGCTTACCAGAAAGCCAAGATTCGAAGGTCACCGCCCCATGTGCTGCTTTCCAATCCCGAGATGCTGCATTTGGCAATGCTGGCCCACCATCACCTCTGGGAAGATTATTTTTCACAATTAAAATATGTGGTGATTGACGAGGTTCATACCTATAGGGGGGTCATGGGATCCAACATGGCCTGGGTCTTTCGGCGGCTGTTGAGAATCTGCCGCCTTTACGGATCAGAACCCGTGTTTGTCTTTTGTTCCGCCACAATTGCCAATCCCGCCTCCCTTGCCCATAAACTGACCGGCCTGGAAGTTGCGGTGGTGGATGAGCAGGGAGCACCGTCGGGGCAAAAAGATGTTCTCATGATGCGGGGCCTTGAAGGGGCGGCTCAAACTGCCATTGCCCTGATCCATTCAGCGGTTGCAAGACAGCTTCGCACCATTGTATACACCCAGTCCAGAAAGATAACCGAACTCATTGCCATATGGGCCTCCCAGAGGGCAAAGGGTTTTGCCGATAAAATCTGCGCCTATAGGGCAGGGTTTTTACCCGAGGAACGGCGGAGTATTGAAAAAAAACTGGCGTCGGGGGAGCTTCTGGCAGTGGTTTCCACCTCTGCTCTGGAGTTGGGAATTGATATCGGCAACCTGGATTTGTGCATTTTGGTGGGATATCCCGGCACCATCATGTCCACCTGGCAG
>PIVS01000367.1 GCA_003353855.1 Desulfobacteraceae bacterium | reverse complement strand
CAGTGGGTGAAAATTCATTACCCGGCCACGGCCCGGTAATCTTGATGAAACGCCCTGTGCGGACCCGCATGCAGGGTGTTGTGGGGGCTGGGGGATTAAAACCCCCGGCTACCCGATTAGGGCATTATAACTCAACTATTTTATTTCGGATAGAAGTTCGGGATTGGTCACAAGTTTTCTGACGCCGTGCGCATGATCCTCCTCGAAGACATTACTCTTACACCAGGCGCTAAGGCTTTTGATATCAATCTTAGCACATTTTGGCCGAACACTCCAAGTAACTTGATAAGGAGAGCATTTTTGTTCTGAGTATTTTGGACCTGTTGTCGATCCCAAAAACACAACCGGCTTACCGGTACTTGTTGGCAAAGACTTGGCTTGATGCAATCCATTAACCATATTGCCGCTATACGCCAGATCACCAAAATTGATAGATGAGGAATCGTTAACCGCAACAAACACTTGGGTCTCCACACGAAGATTCGGGTTACCGCAGCTATCTGATAAACAAGAACCCAAACCTTTACCGGGCTTCACATCACATGAACTGTAAACCCAGTGCACCTCAATGGTATCTCCCGGATGGACACCTGTGCAATTGTTATTCTCCGGTTCTTTCATTTCTTCTTTGGTAAGTGACTTGCTCATGGCGCATTGATATCCCCCACCATGACCGTGGTCGCCATCGCCTGCAAAAATTGCAAACTCCTTCGCTTTATGTTCCGCATTAACATGAAAATGGATATTGCAAAGATTCAAATCCTTATAGCTTGGTGCAACCGAAAAAATACGATTGTTTTCTCCGGCATGATTATCTATATCTCTTGGAGTTTGCGGACCATAACCAGTGCAAACTTCTCCCGATACATTTTTATCTCCTGCACTACAGGGCGCTGATACGAAAAGAACCAAAGCCAAAACAACACAAACGTTAATAACACTCTTGGTTTTCATCTCATTTCTCCTTTTTGATGATAAATGATAATTGATTTATGGTATGCCCTAACCTGAGAATCTGCGGCTTGTCCGTAGCATTCTGCTTGTTAGATTTATAGATTGTTTATCTATCAACAATTTGTCTTAAACTTTGCTGCATGGCAGACTTGAATGCAGCATCGCTTGCCAGCAGTTTATATAGCTCCAATTCATTGCGCCGCTTTTTAAGCATGACATCCTCAAATATTTTCTGGAATGCTAAAACTCGGGTTTGGGTATCTTGATTGCTTTTATACTTTTCAGCAAAATCAGGGTGTGCCCGGATACTGTTCGCAATGTTTAAAAATTTAATACGCTGCTCCTGTGGCGTTGCACTCCAGCCCTGAAACCAGCGTTCATTAAAATTGCGGATGATCTCATCAAGTGGATCATGGTCTTCATCACCACCATGGGCGCCACGTGGATTTGGGTTTTGGGGTTCCAGTTCTGTTTCCTCTTCATCCAGCCGGATGCTGTGATTCAGTTTCAGCCGTTGCAATCCATAGGAAGACAGGTCAACAGAATTCAGCAATTCATCAATTTCATCTGCACGGGGATCTTTAACTATCAGTTTAGGGACAAGAAATTTTAAAAACCAAAACAGTTTTTCCCAAACCACAATTTCGTAAGGCATAATTGATGCCATCTGCCCATATATTTTGACAAATTGCTTGGCTTTGATCTTAAAATCTGCTTTGTCTTCATCCGCAAGTTCCAACCCGGTATTAAATCTGGCTGCGGCTGTATCAATAATGGGACTTAAATCCTGGGCATCCGCATTATTAAAATAGCGCTCCACAAAAGCTTCTACCTCGTGCCACTCATACACACCTTCCGCATCCATGGACTCTTTGAGCTCATGCAGGACATTTACATCTGTGGCCTGGGATAGACTGGTGGCCGTGTAAAAAACGTCGAATGCAGTTTTGATGTCCTCCACACTATTAAAAAAATCAAGAATGAACAGATCTTCGGTCTTTTTGCCTAAATTAGGAGCGGATCGGTTCAAACGGGACAATGCCTGGACTGCCAGCACGTATTGCAGTTTTTTATCCACATACATGGCCGTCAGCTTGGGCTGATCAAACCCGGTCAAATATTTGTTGGCCACCACCAGCAGACGGTATTCATCTGCATCGAACCGATCGCGGGTTTCGGTTTCACTAAATCCATTCATCAGACTTTCCGTATATTCAATTCCATCCACCTCCTTATGGCCGGAAAATGCAATCAAAACTTTGAACGGGTTCCCCCTTTTATCAATCAAACGGGTGATGGCTTTATAATACCGGATTGCGGTTTCAATATTCTGAGTGATCACCATACCCTTGGCTTTACCCCTGAGCTTTTTCTGGTTCACCACCTGGGGGATAAAATGCTCCAGGATAATTTCAGCTTTAATATTGATGGTCTGCTGGTGATGTTCCACATAGGCCCTAAGCTTTTTCTGGGCTTTTTTGCTGTCAAACAGGGGGTTGTTTTGTATGGATTTCTGAATTTCATAATAGCTTTTATAGGTCGTGTAATTGGCCAGGACATCCAGGATAAATCCCTCTTCTATGGCCTGTTTCATCGAATAAAGGTGAAAGGGTTTAAACTCACCGTCCTCCTGCTTTTCTCCGAATTTTTCAAGCGTGGTGTTTTTGGGTGTGGCAGTAAAGGCGAAATAAGACGCATTACCCCGCATTTTACGCTCCTCCATGGCTTTTATGATTTTATCCTGGGCATCAATATCTCCATCATCTTCATTGTTTGCAGCTCCCATGGCCCGGTTCATGTTGTCATGGGCAGACCCACTCTGGGAACTGTGTGCCTCATCTATAATCACAGCAAAGTTTTTTTGGCTTAAATCACTGATACCGTCAAGGATAAATGGAAATTTCTGTATGGTTGTAATGATGATCTTTTTTCCCTGTTCCAGTGCGGCTTTTAAATCCGCAGCCCGATATGCCGGGGCAATGATATTTTTGACTTCGGAAAATTCCTTGATGGTTTCTCTCAACTGCTTATCTAAAAGTCGCCGGTCAGTCACCACAATCACCGAATCAAACAGCGGTTGCTCCAATCCTTTTGCACCATGAATTGTCAAGTTTACAGGATACGTCTCAATCAACTGGTAGGCGGCCCAGGTGATTGAGTTGGATTTGCCGGAACCTGCCGAATGCTGGACAAGGTAGGTATGTCCCACCCCATTTTCAGCAGCATGTGAAATAAGCTTTCGGACCACGTTCATCTGATGATACCGCGGGAAAAACAGCGTCCGCTTGTTCAATGGATCTTTCACTTTTCCTGAAAGCCGCACAAAATGCTGGATAATATTGGCGATGCTGACTTTGCTGAAAACTTCTTCCCAAAGGTAGGCGGATTTATGGCCGCTCTTGTTGGGGGGATTACCTGCCCCTAAGTTCTGACCTTTATTGAAGGGTAGAAAAAATGTGGATTTCCCGGCTAATTTCGTGGTCATATAAACCTCATCAGTATCCACTGCCATGTGTACCAGACACCGGCCGAACTGGAGCAGGGGTTGATGGTTGTCCCTTGAGGTTCTATACTGTTTTTGACCATGGAACCTGGCGGTCTGTCCGGTCCAGGGATTTTTCAATTCCAGGGTGGCAAAGGCAAGCCCGTTGATAAACAGCACCAGATCAATGGACTCATTTGGATTATCCAGAGAATAATGAACCTGCCGGGTGGAACTAAACACATTGCTCTTAAACTGTTGTTTTACCTGATCTGCGGAACTTGCAAGGGAAGCCGGATACATCAACGTAAAATGGGCATCATCCACGCCCAAACCTTTTTTCAGCAGATGTAAAAGCCCCTTTGTTTTGATCATCCGATCCAGACGTTCTAAAATTTTGCGCTGCCATTCATCGGTTCCGCGACTCTTTCTTTGCAGCTTTTCAAGCTCTTTTCCCTGGGTGTTTTCAAGAAAGGCCCAGAATATTTTCTCATCAATGGCAAATCTCGGGTTAAAATGCTGATGATATCCCAGTGCATATCCATGATGGGTATCAAACGGCACTTGAGTTTCTTGGATTTTATTATTATCAGTGGCTTTAGCCCTTGATTCGTCTGTTTTCAGGTCGCCCGGTCTTATTTCTTCAAAACATGTGCCGGTCAATTTTTTTTCAATGGTGGCTTCCAGCGCCTGTTCATTGGTTTGGCTGACCATGGGACTCCTTTAGATGTTTTAAATTTCAGTATTCGCACAACAAATTCATTATCAGTTTAATCAACGTCTCTTTTTGCTTTGGATCAGACTCGGCCACCAGCAGCGTCAAGGCTGCAAGCCCGGTATCATTGATGACAGGCACACCATTCTCCCTTATCAGACGGCCATTTCGGTGAAGGAAATCCACAAATAAAAATGCACCGCTACGCTTATTTCCGTCGGTAAACGGATGGTTTTTCACCACAAAATATAACAGATGGGCAGCTTTGCTTTCAATGGTCGGATAGGCAGGCTCCCCGAATACTGTTTGATCCAAATTCCCGAAAATTGCCTCAATGCTGTCGGGCCGGGACATGTTGGCAAACAAATCTGAAGCTTCACCTTTTGCCATCAATTGGTTTTTCAGTTCCAGAATGGATGTCATGGCCGATTTGGGTGTGGGTAGAGTGCCGCCGGGAAACCCTCCCGGTTCTTTGAGCAAGCCCTCGTCATACTGTTGAAGCCATAGAAAGGTTTGGGTATACCGGCCCATGATATCCACAAGACCCCGCCCCATGTCCGTTTCAAGGGCAGGTGATTTGGCTGTCTTTTGGATCAGGGCAAGGGCCTGGGTAAGTTCGGCTGCATTCTCTTCAAACCGCTGCTGGTTGATGGTATAGCCCCTAATTAAATGATCTCGTAACCGCTGGGTGGCCCACCGGCGAAATTGTACACCCTGTGGGGACTTCACCCGGTATCCGACAGAAATCACCACATCCAGGTCATAAAGGGTAACCGGCTTATCAGAACGAGCAATTTGCATTTTTTGCAAATTGCTTTTTTCATTGATTTCCCCTTCATGAACAGCATTTTTGATATGACGTGAAATAACAGACACATCCCGGTGGAACAACGCAACCATCTGGGCCTGTGTCAGCCAGACCGTCTCTTTTTCAAACCGGACATCCACACAGGTTTCCCCGTCCGGG
>PIVS01000924.1 GCA_003353855.1 Desulfobacteraceae bacterium | reverse complement strand
TGAACAAAAAAACAAAGTTTGGGGTTATGTAACAGAACTTTTAAGCCTAAAACCAGAGGGAAAAAGTGTTACCCATTTTTCTTGATTTTTTTTGAAAAGTAATTGACCTATTACACATATACAGTGTTGCATCGATGCCACTATAGAACATAGAGTATCAGGTCATGTGCGAACCACTATAGTTGGTTTAACTCTTCTATCGAAAAAAATGGATCGATCGCAATTTAAAATATTTTTTTTAATTCTCCTAAATCATTGCTTGACAATTTCGCAACAACGTAGTTATCATGTTGTTGGCTACTCCCGCTGTTCAGTCGATCGCGCTTTCGCCTCGCTACATTAGACCGGCGTCTGACCTTATTTTGAAATAATCTTTTACGGTTATGGGGAGGCCATCATGAGTCTGACCAGAAGAATTCGCAGGCGACTGGAAAAAAAATTCGAAGGGCCAAAAAGCCATAAAAGGTGCATCTTGAAGCCCTCGAACCGCGTATCCTGCTCTCCAGCGATCCTTTATCCTACACAGCGGCCGCCGGCCCGGCCGTCGCTCTGACTTCAGGACTCGAAGATGTTGACGGGACCGATACGCGCCGGCTGAATGACAGCGGCAGTCAAGCGGTACTGCAAGATGGGGCCCTTGACGAAATGATTGCAGTTGATTTTGCGGCAGGGGCGTCGAGGACCACCAGGCACTGATCGAAGCGATCGGGTTGGGTGACGGCGCTTGGTCGGTCGTGAACCCGGCCGTGGTAGTGCTTGATGCCGACCGTGACGGAATGGGGCAGATCACCGCCACCCTGCACGATGCCGAAAATATCTCCGCCATCCATATTCTCTCCCACGGCTCCGCCGGCGGGCTGCAACTGGGCAGCACGCGTCTGGGTACCGATTCGCTCGATTCCTACACCACACAATTGGCCGTTTTGGGGTGAGGAGGTGGTGTACTATAATGTGAAGTGATGGATCAATGGATGTGGAGGAGGTTAAGTTTGGCAAAAATTGTTAAAGTTGCAGGAGGGTAATGGAATGAAAGCAAAAGCAATCACAACGATTGTGATGACGCTGTTTTTGGTAAGTATGGCAGGAATAGCATCCACTGCCAGTGGCAAAGGAACCAAGTGGTCCCACGACTGGGAGAGACCAGGAGAGAACCGAGGCATTAATCCTTCGGTCCAGCGACAACGCCGGATGGGGGATCTGAATGGCGACGGGATTGGAGAGCACCTCCTGGAAATCGACCTGGCACGTGGCCGGGAGGCACATCGG
>PIVS01000923.1 GCA_003353855.1 Desulfobacteraceae bacterium | reverse complement strand
AGGTCACCTCTTTTTGCCAAGGTAATCATTTTGTCGGCAATGGATCGCAGACCTTTTGCTTTGGCTTCTGTGGTTTTGATGCTGCTGTGTTTGAACAGAGAAGTTACCATGTTTCTAAACATAGCCTTTCTATGGCTGGAGGTTCTGTTCAGTTTTAATACAGATTTTCTATGTTTCATGGAATTTACTCTCCTTCCTGATTGTTCTCATCTTCTGGTGGTTCAAATCCTTCAAGATCCATGCCCAGGGAAAGCTCCATGGTGTGCAGGACTTCCTTAATTTCGTTCAAGGATTTTCTACCAAAGTTTTTGGTTTTAAGCATTTCACCATCTGTTTTTTGAACCAGCTGATAAATGGTATGAATCCTGGCATTTTTCAGGCAATTGGAGCTTCTTACTGATAGCTCAAGTTCATCCACCGATCGATAAATATTTTCATTAAATCCCCGGTCTGCATCGTCAGCAGTGTCTTCAACATCATCCGGTTCCATCTCTTCATCAAAGTTGATAAAAGGATTCATTTGTTCTTTAAGAATTTTGGCTCCAAAGGCAACGGAATCGTCGGGTGTAACACTGCCGTCTGTCCAGACTTCCAGAGTCAATTTGTCATAATCGGTTTTCTGACCGATTCTGGAGGTACCCACCACATATTTGACACGTTTAATGGGTGAAAATACAGAATCAATGGGGATGGTGCCAACGGGTGAATCATCATCCTTATTGGCCGATGCCAGGGCATACCCTTTTCCTGTTTTTACCACCATTGTCATGTTCAGCACACCATTTTTTGATAATGTGGCGATGTGCTGCTCGGGATTAAGAACTTCAACTTTGCCGTCGGAACTGATGATATCAGCACCTGTCACGCTGCCCTCACCCTTAGCTTGAAGGATCAGTATTTTGTCTTCCGTGTCTTCGACCATCAATTTCAACTCTTTCAAGTTTAAAATGATCTCGGAAACGTCCTCACGAACATCAGAAATAACACTATATTCATGAAGGGCATCATCAAATTTCACAGATACAATGGCAGCGCCGTATATAGATGACAAAATGATTCGTCGCAGAGAGTTACCAATTGTAATACCATATCCCCTTTCAAGGGGTTCGCATACGAATTTGCCATATGTTGAAGTAGTGGTAACATCAAGCTTTTCCGGCTTGATCATCTCTCGCCAGTTTACATATGCAAGTTTTTCAGATGACATTTAAATCTCCTGAATAAATATTTGGATAAACCATATAGAATGATGTACCTATTTTGAATA
>PIVS01000922.1 GCA_003353855.1 Desulfobacteraceae bacterium | reverse complement strand
CCTTAAAAATGATATTCTTTTTGCCATAGGTCCCGCCGGAACCGGCAAAACATATCTTGCAATGGCAATGGCCATGGCTGCATTCTCAAGAGGGGAAATCAAAAAAATCATATTAGCAAGGCCTGCGGTCGAAGCAGGAGAGACTCTGGGATTTTTACCCGGCGATCTTGCCCAGAAAATAAATCCCTATCTTCGCCCTTTGTATGATGCTCTTTATGATATGATGGACTATGAAAAAGTACAAACATTTATAGAGCAGGACACCATTGAAATTGCCCCCCTTGCTTTTATGCGGGGAAGAACCCTGAGCAATTCTTTTATTATTCTTGATGAAGCCCAGAATACAACGTCGCAACAAATGAAAATGTTTTTGACACGAATTGGCCCTGGATCAAAAGTCATTGTTACAGGAGATATCACACAGATTGATCTTCCCACCGGTAAAAAATCCGGTCTTATAGAAGCTAAAGGTCTATTAAAGAAAATAAATAGAATCGAGTTTATTTATTTTTCAAAAAATGATGTCGTCCGACATAAACTTGTATCAAGCATTATTGAAGCCTATGAAAAGAAACAAAAACGATAATAATATATAAAAATTTAAAGCATACCTTTTGACAAGTCCCTTTTTCCTATGGACTTTGCCCATTCTTATCATGCTTCTTTTTACCATTGAAAGTTTTTTCTGGTTCTATTCCTTAATTGGTTTATAATTTTTCCCTTATTTCAATTGTTCCGTATTGGTTTTTTTATTTGGGCAAGCCTAAGTGGCTTTTTTATCTTTGCAACCATTCGGGCAATTCTGTCACCGAGCCCCATCCGGTCAAGAGCGCAACATGTTGTGCCCTTGACCGGCTGGGGCCATATTTCGAAAGCCTAATAATTTTTCATACTTTTCTTGACAAAAAGGAAATTCTTATCAATCAGACATAACCCTTGACTGAATTTTTCCGTTGAAGTACATATTCCCTTTAAAGACGGTGAGTTCCGTTATTATTTAATTTGCCCACGGGCAACCCAACAGGTGTTTTTTGATGACAGATTTTGATAATGATATAACGTTTGCCAATTATAGGATGGATGTCCGTTACGATGGGCAAAATTACTACGGATGGCAACGGCATAAAGACAAGCCTACGATCCAGGGTGCATTGGAACATGCTGTGACAAAATGCTTGGGATTGCGCCATAATGTTGAAGGATCAGGACGAACCGATCGCGGAACCCATGCAACGGGACAAGTCGCATCTATTCGTCTTCCCGAAGA
>PIVS01000366.1 GCA_003353855.1 Desulfobacteraceae bacterium | reverse complement strand
TTAAATTATCACAGTCCCGCTGTGCACAAAGCCATAGATTCTTTCAAATTGTTTCGGAATAGATAATATTAGGCCCATGAAAGGATTTTCAAGCAGGCTTGCCGAAAGGACACTTTCTTTTTCATTGAACACCTCCTGAATGATTAATAAATCACTCTTAGGAAAGTGTCCACTTTTTATCTACCAGATCAAACCTCCTCCTTTTAAATTTTACTCTCTCCAGTGTTCTGGCTTATTAAGTTCAACTGAACACTTAATTTTACCCTTAACAGATCCAATAACACCTGGTTTTAGTTCCTGAACCATCCATGCTTCTGCATGCTCTTCAGGAATGTGATATGGTGCTTCAAAACCCAATTCGCCTGCTGTTTTAAATCCAAATTTAGGATAATATTCCGGATGACCAAGAACAAACACAAGATCTACTCCTGATTTTGTAAGAATCTCTAAGCTTCTTACAATAAGCTCTCCACCAACACCCTGCTTTTGTTTTTCAGGAACTACAGCAAGCGGGGCCAGAATTGACATTTTTGTATCAGGAAACTCTTTGATGATTACTTTCGTATACAAAATATGTCCAATTGCTTTACCATCATCAAAACCAAGTAGTGAAAGTCTTGGTTCTGCAGTTTTATCATTCAGCAAATCATTTACAAGTTCGGCTTCTTTGTCATAACCAAATGCTGATTTTTCCACTGATAGCACTTCATTTATATTTTTATCTTTTGCTTCTCTAATTTCCATTTTTTCAGTTAATTCCTTTTTTCTATTTTTACTTTTTTCTCAGCAGCAAACAAACATAACCGTATTCATTTCCAAACTCTTTATCCACACGAATTTCATTTTTCATATCCACAAAGGTCTTATTCATACCATGTTTTTCTATTGCTATATTTAAATTTACTTCCATATCTGCATAAAAACGTTGCCAGTCTTTACGCGGCAGATTGAAACTTGTGATCACTTCGTATCCATGTTTTTCAGCCTGCTTTTCCTTTACACCTAACCTGCTTATCTGAGGATACTCAATTTCCCAGTATTCCTTACAAGCTTTTGATGGTTTATCGGTTAACCAGACAGCATCGCTTATGAACAGATATCCATTATCGCGTATTAACCTTTTCCACTGCTTTAATGCATTTTCAATTCCAACAAAATAAGCACTTCCTTCAGCCCAAAGAAGATCAAAACTATTATCCGGAAAATCAAGATCGTGCATATCCATATTAACAGGGATAATTCTCTTTTTTAAACCACGTTTTGTGATATCTTTCTTAAGTCTATCAAGAAAAGGCTGGTGATTATCAATTGCTGTAATAATTGAATCAGATTCCTCTGCAAGATTAAGTGAAGTTATTCCAGTTCCACAACCTATCTCAAGAGTATTTCTGACAATTGTCTTATCAGGTATACAGTTAAAGGCTTTAAATGTAGATTCTTTACTTCCGGGCCCCTGTCTTTTCATATTTTCAAATACTTCAAAAAAATATCTCATATAATCCTTATTGTTAGTCATGTCCCTTGAGACCCAGCGTATATAAAGAGCTTCTTTTGCACTAAATCCCATCTGTTGCAGCCAGTTATAATGAGCGTCTGCTGCTCTTTTTTCAAAATCAGCATGCCATTTCCTAAGATCCGGAACCTCCTCGTCAGGAGGCTTTTTTCCAGTGAAGCGCTGATAGATTGATCTTAAAAGATCCCTTGCCATTTTCATCTCAACAAGATCCTGCTCAAGATTTGTCAATCTTTCTTCAACAAGTTCCATATCAGGATCACCTTCAAGAAAACGCCTGCATTCAGAGAGAGTAAGTCCGGCTTTTTGAAGCTGTTTTAACAGCACCAGTCGGTTCAGATCTTCCTGTGAATAAACCCTGTAACCATTTTCAGGGTCTCTTTCGGGGCTAACAAGATTAATTCTCTCATAATAGAGAAGTGTAGACCTTGCAACTCCTATCTTTTTTGTAATTTCTGAAACTGAATACATACCTTACTCTCAATTAAATTTAAGTTTATTCGAATAAAACTGAAAACCTATTTACGCTATATACCCTTAGACAGGTCAAACACTTTTTTCATATTCATCGTAAAAATCTTATAATTTAAAGAAATTGTGTTAAACCCGTTGATATGAAATTTACTTAATATTCTTTGACGATTTTTAAATCAACACTCGTCATTTTGCTTTCCAATAATAAAACCACCAGGCTGTGAGGCCTGGTGGTTTTAATTTTTTTATGAAAGGTTTTTCATCAAAGACTTATTATCAGAGAATTCGCAATTTCTTGCAAACATCCTGAATTATTGGCCGATCCAGCCACTCCATCCTCCATCATAGTATTTTTGATAGAGAATATTATCAGTCCCCTTGACAAAAACATCCAAACGGCCATAACCCCAGGAGGCTACTGCGGGTGCAGATGTTAAGACGCCTCCCTGTGATTCCCAGCCACTCCACCATCCATCATATCCTCCATCATATCCTTTATGTAAGAGATCACCGTTGCTTCCCTTAACAAAAATATCCAATCTGCCAGAACCCCAGGAGGCTACTGCGGGCGCTGAGTCTATAGTTCCTAAAGTTCCCGGATTTCCCAAATTGATCCAGTCACTCCATCCATTATCAAAGATTTTTTGATAGAGATTACCATCAGTCGCCCTGACAAAAATATCTAACCTGCCCCAAGCCCAAGAGGTTACTGCGGGTGCTGTTGTTAAGACGCCTCCCAGTGATTCCCAGCCACTCCACCATCCTCCATCATACCCTTTATGTGAGAGATCTCCGTTGCTTCCCTTGACAAAAATATCCAATCTGCCAGAACCCCAGGAGGCTGCTGCGGGCGCTGGGTTTATGGTAGACGTGGACGCGGTTTCTGTAAACCATACATCCTTGGCGGAAGGACCCGTTGGACCATTTTCAATCCGGCATTGACCAAGGATATCTTGACAACCACTTTCTGTATCTCCCCATCGATAGATAGGGCCGTTGCCTGGAACTGTCGGATCACCAGTTCCCGGGTTGGTGAAATCTGTACTCATCCAGGCTGGCCAGGTTGACGAATCCATAGTACCGCAAGAGGCTGAAACGCTGCCTTCTATTCCTCTCTTTTCATTATAATATAACCTTACAGTATTGTACCATGTATCCCAGGCCTGACCATCATTACATATATCTGTTAAATCGACACTGCCAACACCATAATTTATTGATTTATAGTTGTGATTGCCGCTATCCTTCCAGAGTCCATGTGAACCCCAGGCAGCATATACAATCGGATGGGTGAGTGTACCTGATACTAAAACTTTATTCATTTCCGACCAGGCATAAGCGCCACCAAAATCATGCGCAGATACATAGACCTCAAATGGATAATATCCATTTGCCTCTTTCTTAAATCTAACTGTGATGTGCTCCCAATCTCCCACATGGTTCCCATAATAAGTACCGTCTGAACCGAGAATGCTGATACTTTTTCCACGGTTAAACGGGTAGAACATGTAATAGATAACATCAACATAGCCATTGCCTCTTTCTACGAGAAAAGAATACACAGGCGGTGGGGGACACGTCGTGAAGTTTCCTCTGAAAAATTCGTACGTATCAGGGGAGTTATTTAACTCATATTTGTCTTTAGCAGCTAACCAGTATCTGCCATCTTCATTTTTATATCTGTCGAACCGTTCAAATGCCCAATCAACGGAGGAAGGTTTATAAGGCTCTAACTCTCCATCTTTTGTAGCCAACCATACCCTTGGTGCATAGTTGCTAATCAAATTTGCTTTGCCGTCATCAGTATTGTAGTCACTTAGGGTTGCACCTGGAGTCCAGGTTGGTGCTGTCACTTTTTCAATTTTTATACTACTGGTTGTATTACCAAAATTCCCATTACCATAAAAATCAACTAAAATTGGCGTATTTTCGTAATAAGTACGCCATTGCCCTCCAAAATTTGTATCTTCATAGAGGGTAATTTTATAACCTGTTGGTACCCTTACTGATGAAACGACATCATTAGCTACCAGGCCTGGAGCCATTCCGCCAGTATCCGCCCAATAAAATTTAAAATCTTCATAATGGCTATATTCACCTTCTGAAAGCGTTAAGGATTCTCCACCATAATTTTCATGCTCAAAGATAGATACTACGGGTGGGCGGGCTTCCACGTATTCAACCTTCAGACTACTGGTTCTATTATCAAAATCACCTAAGGATGGAGTATCTTCGGTATAAGTATGATATGCCCCTCCAAAGTCCCGATGTTCGTAGAGGGTAACTTTTAAACCTGCTGGAACCTTTACTGAAGAGATAACATCCTCAGAGACCCGGACTGGAACACCATAATTTCCGCTTCCCGTCTTGTAATATAATACAAAATCGTTATAGTTATAGTCACCGACTGCAAGAGTTATGGAGTCTCCGCCATAATTTGAGTAATCGTAGATGGTTATAACTGGTGTATCGGCAAAAAGCGTGCCTGAAAACACAGTTGTCAAAAGCAAAAATGTTTTAAGAAATGTTTTTAAATAATTTTTAATCATAATCCTCTCCTTTTCATTAACAGCGCTCTTAAACAAGTCAAAAGTTTCGTTTCAAACCTGATTTTCGTTTTACAGGACTTAGCGCCACAAAAACAAGGCGCTTGGGCCAACACAACCTTATTTGGGCTAACGCAACTTTTTGCATTAGCCCAATTGGGTCTTAAGTTATTGATTTGTAATTACTATTGATTTTTTGACAATTTGGTCGTGGGCTAACAGGAGGGTTTGTTGGGCTAATGCAAAACTCAAAGCTAACATACTGATTTATATCAAAAAAAATCAGGATATTCTTTTTTTAGTTCCTCCAGATATTTCTTAGCCGCAGGTAGTGATTCTTCATTTTCTAAAAAAATAAGGCGTTCTTTGGTATTAACAGATTTTATTTTTGAAGGATTTACAGCATATGAACGATGAATACGAAATAGTTGATCTTTTTCAACATGAAAAACAATTTGGCCTAAAGGAATACGTAAAGGATAAGGATAAGTAAATGCTTTTTTGCCTTTTGTCAAGAAACAGCTAAAAACTTTTTATAACTCTGAAAAATATGAAAAATATGCCTCCGTCCCAGAAGGACCACAACATGTTGTGGTCCTT
>PIVS01000921.1 GCA_003353855.1 Desulfobacteraceae bacterium | reverse complement strand
GGTCGAACCAAGATTTTCAATGGCTTCCCCATAGGATGCGGCAATAAAAAAGGTACCAATGGGAAGGGGAACAATGTGCCGGGGTCTCATACCGCAGGTCCACATGGACCTGTTTGCAGTTTCCCGCCATACCAACCGATCTTTTTGTGTCAGCCCGATATAGGTGGGAACGCCTGTGGTACCGCTGGTGGAATATACCCGGATAACATTTTCCATACCGGTTGCCCCATGCCTGCCAAGTGGCTTTCCAAAGGCAAGGCTGTCCCGAAGCTCCTGTTTTTCAGTAAAGGGCAATTTGCTTAAATCATCAACCTCTTTTATATCTTCAACACCAATACCCAGGTGGGAGAACTTATCTCTATAAAAGGGCGAGTTTTCCATCACATAGGCAAATTCTTTGACCAATGCCCGGGATTGAACAGCATGAAATTCATCCCTGCTCAATGTCTCCATTTTTTCATTCCAGTATTTTGCATTTTCATTCATACCAATTCTCCTTCTTAAAAATTTACCTGTTGTTATTTAAAAAAAACACAGACATTGGAAATGTCAGATATATTTCAGACAAGGAGTTCAAATAATGTTTCACCTCAGTCCGGCTGCAGTTTCAGCGCTTGAGAATATTCTATGATATAACACCCTGGAAAGTAGTTTTTTTTTCGATTGTTATCTAACGAAATGAGTATCCTGTCCTATTTGACCAGCAAGAAATAATGAAGCATATGTTATTGTAATATTGGATTTCATGGAAAAACTCAATATTTTCTTGTAATTTTAATCAATAATGTCCGGTTAGGTTTTTGCTTGTACTTGTTGTTGGTTCTGTATCCCATCCCCCTGATGCGCACAGTTCATATTAGAACTCAAAAATTAGCTGGCTGTTGAAGAACACGATGGAAACAGCTTTGCAAATTGCCCAGGGGTACGGCTAAAGAGCAGGCAATTATGTTCGACCATGCTCCCTATTTCCAAGGTGTTTTAGGTGCAATATTTGGTGTGGAAACGAGGTGCCTAGGACTACCTGGATCACGCCACCCAGATCGGCACCAAGTCCGGCAAAGAAAAAGCAAGGTGTCTCGTTACCTATATCGACCATTACACTTTGGATGTCAGTTTCTTTAAAACGCAAAAAGCCCTGACCATTAAGATAATGATCAGGGCTTTTTGAAGAATAATCTGGCGGCGTTCTACTCTCCCACACAGTCTCCCATGCAGTACCATCGACGCTAAAGAGCTTAACTTCCGTGTTCGAGATGGGTACGGGTGTGA
>PIVS01000920.1 GCA_003353855.1 Desulfobacteraceae bacterium | reverse complement strand
TCAGCGGCATCACCAAAAACGAGCATATTGAAACCAATCTTTTAAACCTGCTGCATTACAAAGAGGTTAAAGCAACCGGTGTTTACGGTATGACCCGGGCGCACATGGAAAAAGCGGTTTCCTTTATGATGTCACATGCAGATTCGCTGGTGCTTTTAATCGAAAAGGTCATTCGACCTGAAGATACGCCCAAAATGATGCCCAAGGTGTTGTCAGGTAATTTTTTAAAATACATTCTTGATTTTTCCAATCATTTTTTTGAAGAGGCAGCCAAAGAAAACCAGGATAAAGGTGAAGGGGACAGCAGCCCCTTGTTTGATCCTGGTCCTGTGTGCACAAAGGTTGTCAATGCCATTGAACCTTTATCCGAAGGGCTTTTACCAAGGGCCATGGCAAAAATTGATGACAAAACAAAGCCCTTGGGCGCACTTGGACGGTTGGAACCCTTGGCTGTTCAGCTCAGCCGTATTCAAAACACATTAAACCCCAAAATCCAAAATAAACATCTGTTTGTTTTTGCAGGGGATCATGGTGTCACCGAAGAAGGCGTATCTGCTTATCCTTCTGAAGTTACGGCCCAGATGGTGGAAAATTTTCTAAATGGCGGCGCAGCCATCAATGTTCTTTGCCGCCATCACAATATCCGGATGAATGTTGTGGATATGGGCGTCAACTATGAATTTAAACCCCACAAAGAGTTGATCGCCAAAAAAGTGGCAAAGGGCACAAAAAACTTTGCCATTGAACCGGCCATGACAAAAGAGCAGATGATAACAGCCCTTGAAAACGGCATGGCCGTTTTCCTTGATGCATTTGAACAACACCCCATGGATATTGTAGGCCTTGGTGAAATGGGAATAGGCAACACCACCTCAGCCGCAGCCATTATCTGTGCCATTACGGGGATCACGCCGGCCCAGGCGGCCGGACGGGGAACAGGT
Source organism: Desulfobacteraceae bacterium (assembly GCA_003353855.1). Lineage (GTDB taxonomy): Bacteria > Desulfobacterota > Desulfobacteria > Desulfobacterales > Desulfobacteraceae > NBML01. The sequence continues at coordinate 329 of PIVS01000920.1, read as the reverse complement.
GTGGATGACAAGGGACTTGAACACAAAATCCAAGTGATAGAACGTGTATTGGATTTCCATTGTCCCGGTGCTGATAACGGATTTGAAATCCTTCACAAAATTGGCGGCTATGAGATTGCAGGTATTGTTGGTGCCGTTCTTGGGGCGGCTTCCAAAAAATGTGCCGTGGTTCTGGATGGTGTCATTTCAACGGCCGCAGGACTTGTGGCCTATATCATCAACCCGGATATCCAGGGTTACCTGATATCCGGTCATAAATCCGTTGAGCACTCCCAGAAGGCTGCCCTGTCACATATGAGATTAAAACCTTTGATCGACTTTGATATGCG
>PIVS01000365.1 GCA_003353855.1 Desulfobacteraceae bacterium | reverse complement strand
GATCCCACCAAACTGCACCAGATCGTCATGAACCTTTGCACCAATGCATTCCACGCCGTTCAAAAGGAGGGTGGAAAATTTGAAGTAAGTCTGGAAGCCATTGATGTGAAACCTGGAAACGGTGCTGAACTCCAGGCATTGGAAATTGGTAACTATGCCAGGTTAACGGTCTCTGACACGGGTCACGGCATGGACGCCCAAACCAGGATGCAAATTTTTGACCCCTATTTTACCACAAAAGAGGAAGGCAAGGGAACCGGTTTGGGACTGTCTGTCACCTATGGCATCGTTCAGAAACTAAATGGTGACATTAAGGTCTACAGTGAGCCGGGGCAGGGCACGACGTTTCAGGTATACCTGCCCCAGGCCGATCTCTCTTCAAAAAAAGAAGAGATGGTGGAAATACCCATGGCCATGGGGACAGAACGGATTCTGCTGGTGGATGACGAAGAAACCATCTCCAATATGAGCAAACAGGTGCTGGAAAGATATGGCTACCAAGTAACGGTCCATACGGATAGCCTGGCTGCCCTGGCGGTATTTGAACAGGATCCTGGTGCATTTGATCTTGTGATCACCGACATGACAATGCCAAATATGACCGGAGATGTCCTGGCCCATCGTATAAAGGATCTTCGCCAAGAGATTCCTGTCATCCTCTGCACCGGGTTCAGTGAAAAAATATCAAAAAGTAATTACCAGAGTGCCATGATCGACGAATTTCTTATGAAACCGATTTCCATTAAAATCTTTAACCAAGTCATCCGGCGCCTTTTGGATGAAGAAAATCACAAGGATAAGACAAAATGAATATTACCGTCACCACCCCAAAGGAAAATAGAGACAGGGAAAGCCTGTTCCGTTTTCTCTATGGTATTTGGATAACGGAATATAATCGGGAACTGCCTGGAACCGATCATGAAAAAAAACAGATCAAAGATGATCTGGATTCATGGGCCGATCATTTCATGGCCCTGGATGATGGGGGCAGGATTGTCGGTTGTATCCGTGTCAATCGGTTTTCCATGGGGAGGCCAGGGGAAGAGCTCGCAGGGCCCATGGGCTTCAATGACCTGACATACCTGTTCGGGCCGGACCGGGTGGCATTCATTTCCCATTTGGCCATCTCCCTGGCCCACCGGGGCAGCACAGTGATTTCCCTCCTGCTGGCAGAGCTGTTCCGTCATCTGATTAAGCGAGATACGGATGTTGCCGTCTGTTATTGCCGCCTCAACCTGGTGGCCCTCTATCACCGTCTGGGTATGCGGCCCTATCTTCCCAATTTTAAGCGAAATGGAGGTATGCGGGTTCCCTTGATCGGTTGTATCAATGACCACGATTACCTTGAACAAACAGGGAGTCCTCTCCACCTTTTACTGCCGGCCCAGTCCAGCGATAACGGCAGGGCTGCCCGGCTGCTGAAGGAGAAGTTTGTCGATTTTTATACCCCGGATATTACCAGTATAAAAACCCGTTCCCTGTGGGCGCAATTGGCCCATGCAACCCATGAGAGGGAAGACGATCGGATTTCCAAGCTGTTTCAAGGCCTCTCCCAAAAATCCTTTGAAGGGATACTGAAACGATTGCCCAGGATCAGACTCTCCCGGGATGAAGTGCTCCAGGTGAGCCAAACCGAAGAAGCGGCCATGGGGATTTTGGTCAGCGGCGCACTGGGGGTGGGCATCGGGGATGAAACCAACCCCCATTTTATCTATGTGATATACCCGGGGGAACCCTTTGGAGAACTGCTCACCCTGACCCGGATTCGGCATTCAACCATCCTCCAGTCCATGGAGGAGAGTGAAATTGTCCTGCTTCCGGAAAATTTGTTTGACTCCTTTGGTAAAAAGGATCCGCCGGTGGCCCTTCATCTCTACAAAAATCTGCTGGCCATATTGGCCCGGCGGATTGCAGCGGTCCACTCTACCCTGGCAGATTTTTTGGGCCGGGAGGAGAAGCCCGATGCCCGGGTCCACCGCCCGGCCCTCCATTCAGCCGAAGCAGTCAAAGCTGCCACGGGCCGGGTGGAGTCCTACCATTTCGATACCCTGTCTGATAAAAAACAGGAGTTTGACCGATTGACCAGCCAGGCTGAGATTGCCCATGTCCTGGAAATCAATGCTTTGAAAAAAATCGGTCTCAATAACGGGGACCTGGTTCTGGATCTGGGGTCCGGCCCCGGTATCACCACCATGCTCTTGTCCCGCCATTTTCCCGACAGCCGGATCATAGGTGTGGAGCCGGAAGGTGAGTTGCGGTCCAGTGCACTGTCCCTGGCCCGGAAACATAACCTGGACCGATGCATTTTCCTGGAAGGCACGGCCCAGGTCATCCCGCTGCCGGATCAGGTCATTGACTTTTCCTATGCCCGTCTTTTGTTCCAGCATATCCCCGATCCCATGGATTCCCTCAAGGAGATGAAAAGGGTCACCCGACCCGGGGGCATTGTCTGCGTTCTGGATGTGGACGACGGCACTATCTTTATTCATCCTAGTGTCCTGGAATGGCAGGCGGTGGAGGCGCGGGTGGCCAGTGCCCAGGCCCGGTTCGGCGGTGACCGCCATGTGGGCCGGAAATTATTGTCCTATCTGCTGGAAACCGGATTTTCCCATGTCCAGGTAGACATTGTGCCGGTTACCACCCAGATGCTGGGGCCAGAGATTTTCTTTGACATCGTGTTCGGGTTCAAACAGCAGCACTTGAAACGCTTGAATGACTGGGACCGGGAAACGGCAGAGACCTTTACTTGTATCCGTGAATCATTGATGCAAACAGGCTCTTTTGCTTCGGAAAATATCTTTGTAGCCCATGCCACAGTACCGATGTAATTAGGCGGTGGATTCGGGACAGGATATTGTCCTTGACAACCCTTTGAATAAATGCAAAAAAATATATGACTGAGCGCTCGCTCAAGGGTGTTAAAAGGCTGGTTGGTAAATTGGAATATAGGCAGCAAAGGGGTGCTAATTTGGTAAAAACGAATAATAAATCAAATCCAGTGACCGACGGTGAGGTCCCCACCCAGATAAAGAACCCGGAACTTGTTCGTGAGCGACGGCGACATATTATCGATTCAACGGTTACCTTGTTCATCCAACACGGCTACCACAAGACCACCACCCGGATGATTGCCAAGGCAGCCAATTTTTCAATAGGATCTTTATATGAATATGTCAGCTCCAAGGAAGACCTGCTGTATCTGGTCTGCAAAGCCATCCACGAGGAGGTTCAGGATGCGGTGGAAGATGCCTTGTCCAACAGTGCAAGGGAAAAAGAACAACTGGCCGAGGTGATCCGGCAATATTTTTATGTGTGTGATAAGATGGCAGACCACATTCTAATGATGTACCAGGTTACCCAGTTTTTGCCCCAAAAATGGAAGGAGCAGGTGCTGGTGAATGAATTGAACATAACAGATATCTTTATTAAGACCCTGGGACAGCTATCTGGTAAAAATAATTTTCCAAAATTAGACGGGAAAATACTGAACCTTGTGGGGCACAATATTTCTGTACTTGGTCAGATGTGGGCCTTTCGCCGCTGGCATTTGAAAAAAGAACTCACCATTGACGAATATATCTCCATTCAAACCGACTTTATCCTGGGACTCATATTATAAAAAAATAAAATTTATATTTATTTTTTTATTATTATGTGCCAGTACAGTAGGATATAAACTCTGTTTAGTTTAGTCAAACTCTCGGTTTTTTGAAAAGGAGAAGTCATGAACACAGAATCTGAAGTATATAAGCCTATAAATTCAGTCAAAATCGTAACTGCCACCTCTTTATTTGACGGTCATGATGCGTCCATCAACATCATGCGTCGAATTCTCCAGGATTCAGGGGTCGAGGTTATCCATATTGGCCATAACCGATCTGCAAAGGAAGTGGTGGATGCAGCCATTGAAGAAGATGCTCAGGGAATAGCCGTTTCCAGCTACCAGGGGGGGCATGTGGAATACTTTAAATACATGGTGGACCTCCTTAAGGAACGGGGAGCCTCCCGCATCAAAATTTTTGGCGGGGGAGGTGGGGTGATCATCCCCTCGGAAATGGATGAACTGCATGCCTATGGCGTCACCCGGATCTACTCTCCCGAGGATGGGTCCACCATGGGACTCCAGGGAATGATAAATGACATGATCCAGGCCATGGATGCCCCGTCTGTGGATTTTGATCATCTGGATTATTCACAATTGGCCAGCGGCAACAAATATGTGACAGCCAATTTTATCTCTGCTGTTCAGGAAGCCTGTGCCTCCCATAAAGACAAAATTCAAGAGATCATGGCCAAGATTGGTAAGGTTGCAGATGAGCGGGATGTTCCAGTCATAGGTATTACCGGGACGGGGGGTGCCGGAAAATCTTCTTTGACCGACGAATTGATTCTGCGCATCTTAAGGGATCTTAGTGATGTGAACATTGCCATTATCTCCTGTGATCCATCCCGGCGCAAGACCGGGGGGGCACTGTTGGGTGACAGGATCCGCATGAATTCCATTGAGACGGGGCGGGTTTATATGCGCTCCCTTGCCACACGGCGTTCCCAGACAGAATTGCCCGAGGCCCTTCCCCATGCCGTTGCCGTAGCCAGGGCTGCCGGGTATGATATCATCCTTGTGGAGACCGCAGGTATTGGCCAGGGGGATTCCCGGGTGGTGGATCTGGTGGACATGTCCATCTATGTGATGACCGCAGAGTTTGGCGCCCCTTCCCAGCTGGAGAAAATTGATATGCTGGATTATGCGGATATTGTGGTGGTGAATAAATATGAAAAGAAGGGGTCTGAAGATGCCCTGCGGGATGTGAGAAAACAGGTACAGCGAAATCGAAAGGCCTGGGATCAGGATCCCAAGGAGCTGCCGGTGTACGGGACCATTGCCTCTAAATTCAATGATGACGGTATAACAGCACTCTACCACGGCCTTCTGGATCTCATTGCAAAAAAAAAACAGATCCGATACGAATCTACCCTTCCCAGGTCCGATTCCAAGGAATCCTCATCCAAGACCATTGTCATTCCAGGGGAGAGAACCCGATATCTGGCTGAAATTGCCGACACCATCCGGGAATATCATAAAACTTCCGGGAGCCAATCCGAGGCAGTGAGACAGCGATGGCATTTGCTGGAGACAGCAAAGGT
>PIVS01000919.1 GCA_003353855.1 Desulfobacteraceae bacterium | reverse complement strand
ACATGGAAAAAGCATTACCTGCCCTTGTGGGCCACCCGTTGATTTTTCTTGAAAACGATTTTTATACCCCGATAGAATTTGTGAAGGGGGCGCCGGAACTTCGACTGAGCAGCATTGACAGCAAACTTCATATCACCATGGAACCCAGACCGGTTAACCGGATGAGCGGCGTCACCCTTTTAAGGGAAACCGCCGGCCGGTTTAAGGTGGTCAGTTTTTCAACAGAACATATCAATATTTCCCGCCTTGTGGGGAAAGAAGGGTTGATAATACCCAAAAAAGAGGAGAACAGGGTGGGCCGGGCAATTGCATCGGCTTCAGCATTTCTCACAGTTAATTCCGATATAGAGACACAAGGGTTGCAAACCCTTGTGCCAATGGAGGCTGATCCCACTGCCCATGTACATCTAACCCCCTGGCTTGAAGGGATTAAAATGGAAATACTGGTCAGACCCTTTGGCCTGCGCGGCTCCTATTTCAGACCGGGAAATGGGGGACGCCATGTGCTTGCCGATATCGAGGGGAAAAAAGCCAGGGTTATCCGTGACATGGAACTGGAAAAAGAGAATGAAACAAAGATTATTGACGCCTGTCCAACTCTGGAGCAAGTGGAAGCTGCCCAAGGAGAATGGGTTGTGGGAGAACCTGAACAAGCCCTTGAACTGCTTCTGGAATTAAAAAGATGTAAGGAAAAACCAATATTAAAATGGCCCCACGGGCAAAAGATGCAGCTCCGTAGCAGCGTCTCTTTCTCTGATTTTGCCCTTTCCCTGAAAAAAGAAAGGGGCTGGTTCAAAGCCACGGGCAAACTTTTGCTGGATGATGATATCATGGTTGATCTCTCACGACTGATGGTACTTCTGGAATCGTCAACCGGTCGTTTTGTCACCCTGGATGACGGCACTTTTTTAGCAATTACCCACTCCTTAAAAGCCCGCCTGGAGGAATTGAACGCCTATTCGACCCCCCATGAAGACGGGCTGCTGTTTTCTCCCCTGGCAGCTCCTGCCATAGAGGAGCTCACAGGCCAGGCAGGATCACTGGAAAGCGACGCTGCCTGGAAAGACCATTGCAGAAAGCTAAAAGAAACAATACAGCCCCAAATCCCCCCCGGGCTCCGGGCAAAACTCCGGGATTACCAGATCACAGGGTTTAACTGGCTGTGCAGGCTGGCCCACTGGAATGTCGGGGGCTGCCTGGCAGATGATATGGGCCTTGGAAAAACCGTACAATCCCTGGCCGCCATTCTTGTCCATGCCTCCAAAGGCCCGAC
>PIVS01000364.1 GCA_003353855.1 Desulfobacteraceae bacterium | reverse complement strand
AGGGTGTTTCAATATTATTTTGTTGACAAACTTGTTAAAATATGGTTCTCTGCCTGAGAATGGGCAACTTGTTTTTATAAAAAATTAAGGTGGGCAATCTATGGGTGAAAAATCCAAAAGCGTTAAGGCAGATGAGAAAAGTTCAAGTAAGAAAGAATTTTCAAAGGGAGACCTGGCTGTTTATCCGGCACATGGGGTTGGCTATATAGAGTCGATCGAAAGCAAAGAGATAAACGGGGATACCATGAACTTTTACATGATGAAAATTGTGGAGAACGGCATGGTGATCATGATTCCCACCTCAAACGTGGAATCTGTCGGATTGCGGGAAGTGATTCCCGTGGCCGAGGTCCCTGAAGTCTACAAGGTCATGCAGGAAAAAGCACAGGGTGCAGACAACCAGACCTGGAACCGTAGATACAGGGAGTATATGGATAAGATCAAGACAGGTTCCATCTATGATGTGGCTGAAGTGTTTCGGGATCTGTTCCAGCTCAAGCTTGAAAAAGATCTTTCCTTTGGTGAGCGTAAGCTGCTTGATACTGCCCAGAATCTTCTGGTTCAAGAGCTTTCCATGGCAAAGGATATTGATGAAAAATCAATGATGACAGAGATTGAAAACCTCTTCACTTAACCACCCAAATTTATAAAAGATTTGCAGCGGCAGGCTATATTTATAGCCTGCCTGTTTTTTTTAAGATTATGCAATTAAAATTTATCATTTCCAATGCCCAGGTTGGTTTAAGGCTGGACCAGGTTCTTTCAAAGTTGGTTGAAACCTGCTCCCGGGGCCAGGCAACCGATCTTATTTCCCGTGGTGAGGTCCAGGTATCCGGCATGAAAAAACGGCCGGGATACCGGGTGAAAAAAGGGGATACTATCACAGGCCAAATTCCTGAACCCGTGGATGATGAAACGTTTGGGCCCGAATCCATGGAGTTATCCATTCTTTTTGAAGATGATTATCTCCTTGTTATAGACAAGCCCCCTGGTCTTGTGGTGCACCCGGGGCCTGGAAACCTTTCAGGTACTCTTGTCAACGGACTGCTCGATCATGTTCCCGATTTTCAGGATAGCTGCTGGGATCCGGTACGGCCTGGTATAGTCCATCGACTTGATAAAGATACTTCCGGGGTGATTGTGGTGGCAAAAACCATTGAGAGTCTTTTGTTTCTCCAAAAGGAGTTTAAGCAGCGCCGGGTTGAAAAAAGATACCTTGCCCTGGCAGAGGGCAGGAAGATTCCCAATAAAGGGGAGATTGTGCTGCCCCTTGGCCGCCATCCAGTCAAAAGAACGATAATGGCTGTGAACCATGGGACAGGAAAGTATGCCAGGACATCATGGCAGATTCGACAGAAATTTGCCGGGGCTTGTCTGGTTGAGATTCGACTATATACCGGACGCACCCACCAGATAAGGGTTCATTTTCGAGCCATGGATATGCCCATTATAGGGGATAAGGTTTACCAATACCGAAGGAATCGCAGGAAAAACACCCTTGCTGACCGTCAGATGCTCCACTCCTGGCAGCTCAAATTCCGTCATCCCTATTCAGGCAGAAAAATGAACTTTGAGGCAAAGATACCCCAGGATTTTGACCAGACAATGGCCAAACTTGTTTTGCCCGGCTGATCAGAACAGCGTCCAGTATTTTGCCTTTTCATGATCACCGCTTATTCCACCTGGAAATAAGTGCAGGTTCACAGATAAAAGGCCTTGACATGGAAACAAAGTCGGCTTGATTATTCGCAACAGTGCCGCCGCTAATTTCAATGAAGTCTATTCCCGCCCCGAAAGAATTGCCCTTGGAGTACTTTGACGTCATCAAGGTTTCTTTAACAGCCACTTGATTTGGGGTAACAGTTTTTCTTTCAGCGTTCTTCAAGGGGGATATATTGCCGTTCAATACTTCCCGTGTATATTTGCCGTGGTCTCGAAATTCTTTGCTTATGTTCCAGTAATTCCTGCCAGTTTGAGATCCATCCCGGCATTCTGCCGATGGCAAACATCACGGTATACATGTTTAAAGGGATGCCAATGGCCCGAAGGAAAATCCCGCTGTAAAAGTCAACATTGGGATAGAGATTCCGGCTGATGAAATAGTCATCGCTGAGGGTTGCTTCTTCAAGTTCCAGGGCTATCTGCAGAAGAGAATCTTTCAGATTGAGTTCTTGCAAAACATCATGAACCTGCTTTTTCAGTATAATAGAACGCGGATCAAAGTTTTTATAGATCCGATGCCCGAAACCCATCAGCTTGTAAGGGTCTTTCTTGTCCTTTGCCTTGTCGATATAGTAGCTTAACGGACGTCCAGACTTCTTGATGTCCTCTAACATATTTATCACAGCTGTATTGGCACCGCCGTGTAAGGGGCCCCAGAGGGCGCACACCCCTGCCGCAACAGAACTAAATAGGTTTGCCCGTGAGCTGCCGACCACACGAACCGTTGAAGTGGAACAGTTCTGTTCATGGTCTGCGTGCAGCACAAGAAAGAGATTAAGTGCCTTTTCAACCACTGGCGGGGCGACATATTCCTGATACGGGTCGGAAAACATCATGTGAAGAAAATTTGCGCAGTAGCTTAAATGCGGATTTGGGTGGTTAAATGGTTTTCCGACAGCATTCCTATAGGCCAATGCGGCGATTGTCTGGACTTTGGAGAGGAGCAAGGCTGCCGTTTTATCAAACTCAGGCCCTTCTGAGTGGATATCTAAAAGTTCAGGGTGGAAACAAGAAATCAGATTGAGCATGGCTGAGAGAATCGCCATCGGTGGGGCTGATTTGGGAAAGCCGGAAAAATGGTGTTCTAAATTGGTGTGGATGGGAGCATGTTCACGCAGGCAGGTGGAAAATTCCTTGAATTCATCGGGTTTTGGCAATTCTCCATAAAGGATGAGGTAGGCGGTTTCAACAAAGGTTGCCTTTGAGGCTATCTCTTCGATGGGATAACCTCTATAACGTAAAATGCCCTTTGCACCGTCAATGTAGGTGATGGAGGAACGGCAAGAACCGGTGCTTCCATACCCCGGATCCATGGTGATATATCCGGTTTTTGATCGCAGGTCTTTGATATCGATAGATTTTTCGTTTTCTGAACCGATAAAAACATCGAAATCGTAACTTCTTCCTTCAATTGTCAGTGTGGCCTTTTCAGTCATGTCAGCTCCTTCTCCTGTAATGGAATAAGGTATCCTGGACGATAATGTCAGAATAGATATCGGATAATTAATTAAAATTATACGGTATTTTCCGTGAATGATTTATGGCTAACAAAAAATACTACTTCTTTATTGGTAAGACTATTCATTTTCACAAACTTTATCAAGGAAAAACTGCAGTTACCGTATACGGAGTCATGCAAAATAGTACCAAATTCCAAACGATTCGTGTGTCCAAAATACTTTCTCAAGCTAAACAGGGAAAGCTTGAGAATCAGTCAGTGATATTATTACAGAGGCAAAAAATGTCTGAATATCGCCTCTAACCAGCTGCTAAATCCGATTTACTGGAAATCTGGAATTATACAATTAAAAATTTTCTCCCTTCTTATGCTTCAGACGGAATTTTAGCATCCCTATTTTCTTGCCATCTATCTTTATCATCAAGAATATGCTTGTTGATCAAGGACCTAAAAGTAATGTGCATGAGTGTTGAATTTTTCTTCAATTAAGGGTTAAGGGTCGATTTGACCGCTTTTTTATCGGCAAATTTTTCCTCTTCAATCAAACAAATCATCACGCCCCCGCCATTGATCGGTACTTCAGACCTGGCATTGAAATTGCTTTAACTATCCCCAAATAAAAAGCCGAAGGCGGTTAATACCACCTCAAATAAAAAGGGAGACACCATGGAAATCAATCAGGATATAAATTATCAAAAACACACCATTGATCTGTCACAAACGAACTTGCCGAAACACTTCCCAGAAAATAATGCAGCCGTACCCCAGGGGGCGGGCAGCAAAATTTCCACGGATACCGCGTCTGGCGCAGCCACCGTCAGCCTCTCCGAAGAAGGGCGCGCTGCATCTTTTAAATTCGACTTCAATGCTACAACCGATAATCTCTTAAAAATGGAAGCACTCGGGAACTCTAATTCCTTTGGCAAGGCTCATGCCTCCATCTCCTACGAGAATGTAAAAAGCCTTCTGGAGTAAATATTGTCATATCGGTAATTCAAACTCCCTGGTGGGGAATTTGTCATAATGATAATTAACGGTATTTTCTAAATTACAAAGGATTCAAAATCAATTGATGCTCTGAGTGTTTTTTGATTTCCTTATCACTGAACCACCAATAGAGTTTACCTCCGTTAATAAAGGAATCAATCTGGTTTGTTCTGTGTCTGTTAAACAGTCTGCCCGAGGTTCCTCCGGGAAGAACTGCGACCACCTTATCATCATCAAACCACGCAAAATCACCTTCTAAAACTTTTTTCAGCAATTTTTCCTGCCAGTAATACCAGTTAGCAAGCATTACTGACGTAAGCTCCTCGCCCAATTCATCTTTGGAATTAAAAAGTTGTTTTACTTTTCTGTAACGAAATGAAGGTGATAAATGAGATGAATAATAATAAGGATATTCAAGACTTATAGTTTTCTGGTTACAGGTACCAAGCCATCTTTATATAAATCCTGAGAATCCCCATAAGCATTCGTTATACCCTGTGCAAAATAATCTGTTCTGCCGATAACCATCCCTGGAATACCAGGGACATTAACCCCCACAGCCCTGAAATCCGGACAGAAAAGACCAATAGGATACCAAGGTCCTGGAAGTTTTGTCGCATCCAGATGAGGGTCATTGCTTACGACAGGCTTATCACCTGCTGATAAAGCAGCATTTGTAATCTAGTTATTGTTGCCAATTTCAAGATTAGTTCTATCATGGCCGCTCCATTGTCGCTCATCAATGACCTGGGGAGTCCACGTTTCATGAACGCCTGGGTTAGGCTATGGACAAGGCATTCCGCGGTTTCGTTCAGATAGAACTGTATGTGGCAGCAAATCCGGGAGTGGTCATCAAGAATCGCCAGGGCCATGGGCTGATGCCAATTCCCTGACGCATCCAGGATGCGAAGCTTTGCATGATGAAAATCCAGATGCCAGAGCCCATGAAGGTAAGCGTTCTCATACCCTCTTACCTCCCGTTTTTCCAGAC
>PIVS01000363.1 GCA_003353855.1 Desulfobacteraceae bacterium | reverse complement strand
AAAAAAACCGGAAGCATCAGTATTCACAAGACTCGATTTAAAAATTAAGTTTTACCCCGGGTGGGGCAGATATCATACATGGGGCAAATTTCACACAAAGGTTTTTTGGCATCACAGATCTCCCTGCCAAAATAAATAAACTGTAGGGACAAATCACTCCAGGAGGATTTTGGGATTATCTCCATGAGTTCAAACTCCACCCGGACCGGGTCTTTCTTGTCGGTGAGGCCGAGCCTGCGGGAGAGCCTCAAAACATGGGTATCCACCACAATGGCTTCATACCCGAAGGCAGCAGACCTTACCACATTGGCGGTTTTGCGCCCCACCCCTGGTAATTTTATCAATGATTCAATACTCTTAGGGACAATGCTTTTGTGGTTTCCCAGAACCGACTGGGCGCAGGCTTTGATATTTTTGGCCTTGTTGTTATAAAAACCGGTTGAATAAATAATGCGCTTAATGTCGTTTAGGGGAGCCGCGGCAAGGGAGTCAGGATCCGGATATTTGACAAAAAGTTTTTTTGTCACCTTGTTGACCTGATTATCCGTGCATTGGGCCGACATGATAGTGGCAATGAGCAATTGAAAGGGAGTTGAATGATCCAGTTGGGTCTTGACAATAGGATACCTGGCCCTTAATCTTTCAAGCAGTGTATTAATTTTTATCGGATCTAAAGTCATGGAAGTGTTTATATATGAATCAAAAAAAAACCACAAGACAGATCAAGGCACTGGGGTTGTGCTCCGGCGGTTTGGACAGCATCCTCTCCGCCCTGGTATTAAGGAGACAGGGGATTGATATCACCTGGATAAGCTTTGAAACCCCATTTTTTTCCTCTCAATCCGCCCAAAAGGCATCCATACAAACCGGAATAAAACTTATCACCCAGGACATCACAACCCCTTATATGGAGATGATGAAGGCCCCCAAAGGGGGGTTTGGTAAAAACATGAACCCCTGCATGGACTGTCACACCCTGATGTTTGCTACGGCTGGCACACGAATGAAAGAAGAGGGGTTTGATTTTCTGTTCAGCGGTGAGGTCCTGGGCCAGCGGCCCAAGTCCCAGACCAAAACAGCCCTGAGGTATGTTGAAAAAAATTCCGGGTTTGATGGAGATCTTCTGCGCCCTTTAAGTGCAAAATGCCTGCCCGAGACCAGGATGGAACAAGAGGGCTTGGTGGACCGGGAGAGACTCATGGATATTACCGGCCGTTCCAGAAAGGTGCAAATGCAGATGGCCAAAGACTTTGGCATCAAAGAATATCCCGCCCCTGCCGGTGGATGCCTTTTAACGGACAAAATTTTTTCCAACCGGCTCAGGGATCTTCTATACGTACAAAAAACAGATGAAACAAGATTACTCCATCTCTTAAAATCCGGCCGGCACTTCAGGCTGGACAATGACTGCAAACTTATTGTGGGACGATCAAAGAATGATAATCAGCAAATCCTGTACTGGTACGACAAAACCCGGGATATCAGGCTGCGGCATGCTGAGATGGCGGGACCGGATACAATCCTAATTGGAACTATTTCAGATGCCCACATCAGGACAGCTGCCCAAATCACTGCTGGATATACCAAATCAAAGCCAGGTGAAACAGCAGGCATCAAAGTGTTTGAAAAGGGCAAAGAGAGCATTATCCAGGTTCCCACCCCGGCACCCGGAGTTTATGAAGATCTGATGATATAAGTTTCCCAAAAACAACCACGCCCCCTTTAAAAAGGGGGCGTGGGGTTTATACAAGCAGGGGATACCAATTGGGAACTGCAAAGTTAATAATAAATCATTTTTTCCCAAAATTCTTTTTCATCCTTATCCCAGTCCGGGCCAAATTTTTCTTCACAAAAAGAAGACAGACGCGAATACCAACGGGTCCAGGGATTTTTACCCTCTTTTTTGGCATCAAGCACATCAATGAGAAACGACTCGATATTAATCATTTCTTCCTTGGGAATATAGGAACAGGCTCCCCCGAGATATGATTTTTTAATATTATCCGGACTAAGGGCATGGGCAGTCAGCATAACGGTTACCACATTTTTTTTGTTTGCGGTTTCCAACAAATGATACCCATCCACCCCCATGATATCCAGTATTGCGATATCAAATTTCTGGGTCTTAAGAAGGTTGTTTGCATCCTCATAGGTTTCAGCCCTGGCTATGGTACACATATCGAGCAGTTCTTCCAGGGAATCCAGAACATCCGGCTCATCATCAACAATCAATATTTTTTTATTTTCCAAACTGCTAATTGACATATTTCCTTCCCATCGATTAAAATTAATCGGGTAAAGTTAATCTGATAAAATCAACTAATATGATGTGAAAAGAGGAGATTCAGGTCTTTTCAGGCAGTAAAGAACATTCCACATCCAAATTTAAGGCAACCATAAAAACCATATAATTTCAAGCGGTTTATCCATGGCCCTTGATTCTGTTGAGTAAAAAAGTCGTGGCTTTACTTCTCCGCTTTCACTAGTACATTAAGATAAGTCATATCAGGATAGTTTCAATCCCCTTGCTTTGTGACAGACAAAATCCTGAAGAAAAAGTTCCCCCGAAGTTCAGCCTAAATTTTTATTGATCCTTTTTATTGATCATTTTTGCCTTGAGCTGCCCGCAGGCCGCTGAAATATCAGCACCTTTACTCTTCCGGGTCATGGCTGTCATGTCCCGGTCCAGCAGGATCTGGAGAAAAGCCAAAATCTGTTTGGGTGCAGGGCGCTTGAATGGGGAGGCTTCATGTTCATTAAAAGGAATCAGGTTGACCTTGGCCCTTATGGGGGACAAAAGCGTCACCAGCTTCAGGGCATCTTCCTTTGAATCATTGATGCCTTGTATCAGGATATATTCAAAGGTGATCTTATTCCTGGGCTTCATTGTAAATTTCCGGCAGGCTTCCAGCAGATCAGAAATGGGGTATTTATTATTGATGGGCATGAGCTGCGATCTTGTCTTGTCATCGGTGGCATTCAGGGAGATGGCAAGATTTACATCGGTGTCCAGACCCAATTGTGCAATTTTAGGGACCAGGCCCGAGGTGGAAACGGTCACCCTTCTTGCAGCAAACTTCATGCCGTAATCAGTATCCATAATGATACGAAGGGACTTGATAAGATTATCGTAGTTGGCCAGGGGCTCACCCATCCCCATAAAAACAATATTTGATAATTTAAGGGGCTCAATATTTTTTTGAAGCAGATAAAACCTTGCATCACGGACCTGGGAGATGATCTCAGCCACGGTAAGATTCCGTATAATTCCGCCCTTGGCCGTCAGACAGAATTTGCAGTCCATGGCACACCCCACCTGGGTAGAGACACAGAGGGTAAAATGATCCTTTTCCGGTATTAAAACAGACTCTATGTGGTTACCGTCATTGAGTCGGAATAAAAATTTTTCAGTGGTATCCGAGGACACCTGTTTTTCTTCAAGCACAAGCCTGCCCAAATAAAAATTTTCCGAAAGCAGGCAGCGCAACTCTTTGCCAAGATCGGTCATTTCATCAAAGCTGTTGGCCTGTTTCAGATAGATCCATTTGAAAATCTGACCTGCTCTGAAAGCGCGAGACCCCTTGTTTTCAAGCCATTTGGCAAGTTCTTCCCGTGTATAATCTTGTATGTTTTTCATATATTTTAACCTGCTTAATTTCATTATTTCCTTGACATATCACGGAATCTACACTAAATTCAATGATTTGATTTGATATTTGAGGCAGGGCCTTTTATGTTTGAAAATTTGAGTGATAGACTTGATTCAGTCTTTAAAAAGTTAAAGGGCCATGGCACCCTAAACGAGAAGAACATCGAAGATGGCTTAAAACAAGTCAGGATGGCACTTCTAGAGGCTGATGTCAATTATAAGGTTGCAAAAAATGTCATTTCAGATATAAAGACCCGGGCCTTGGGTCAGGAGGTAATGCAGAGCCTCACCCCTGGTCAGCAGGTCATTAAAATTGTAAATGATGAGTTTACCAGAATGATGGGTTCCACCCACCAGGAGTTGAATCTTGAGGGGAAGCCCTTGGGTTCTATCATGCTGGTTGGATTGCAGGGTTCCGGTAAAACAACCACGACCGGGAAGCTGGCATATTATCTGCGCAAGCAGGGGAGAAAGCCATTTCTCGTACCCGCGGATGTTTACAGGCCTGCGGCCATTGATCAGTTGAAAAAGCTTGGAACCCAATTGGATATACCGGTTTTCCAATCCACAACTGATATGAAGCCGCTAAAAATTTGTCAGGATGCACAATTGGCTGCAAGGGAACAAGGATGCGACACCCTGTTGTTTGATACAGCCGGCAGGTTACATCTTGATGACGAGTTAATGGCTGAGCTTGAAGATATTAAAAGAGGCCTGAATCCATCGGAAATCCTTCTGGTGGCGGATGCCATGACAGGCCAGGATGCTGTTAATATTGCCGGATCCTTTGATAAAAAACTGGATCTGGATGGTTTTGTTTTGACAAAAATGGATGGGGATGCCCGGGGTGGCGCAGCGCTGTCCATCAAGGCGGTAACAGGTAAGCCCCTGAAATTTATTGGGGTGGGTGAAAAATCCACTGCTCTTGAGCCCTTTCATCCGGATCGGATGGCGTCCCGGATACTGGGAATGGGAGATGCCCTTTCCTTTATTGAAAAGGCACAGGAGTCGGTTGATCAGAAAGAGGCCAAGGCACTTGAACAAAAGCTGAAAAAAAATGCCTTTACCCTTGAAGATTTTCGGAACCAGATGCAATCGGTTCGAAAAATGGGATCCATAAAAGATCTTATAGGCATGATGCCGGGCATGAACAAAAAGCAGCTCAAGGGCTTGGATATCAGTGACAAGGAATTTGGTAAAATAGAGGCCATAATCAATTCCATGACCCCGGAAGAACGGTCAAAACATGCCATAATAAAAGGGTCCAGAAAAAAACGAATTGCCAACGGAAGCGGGACAAGTGTGCAGGATGTCAACAAGCTTCTCAAAAGTTATACACAGTCAATGAAAATGATCAAAAAATTTAATAAAGGCGGCATGCGCTCATTAAAAAACATGCTTCCGTTTTAAGGAGAAAGAATAATATGTCCGTAAGAATCAGATTGACCAGAAAAGGCACAAAGAAAAAACCATTTTACAGAATAGTAGCCGCTGATATTGAAGCACCCAGGGATGGCAAATT
>PIVS01000025.1 GCA_003353855.1 Desulfobacteraceae bacterium | reverse complement strand
ATCACAAATGTAGGGGTTGAACTGATACCGGACTCTGTAGCTTGTGTTATATTTTTTTGAACTCTGTCTCTGTATTTCCCACTATTAAAGCTTTGAGAAAATGCATCAATATCAAGATTTAGTTTTTTTGCAATCCCGAATAAGGTATCAACACTACTAGTACCTTTTATGCTGTATAAAAGATCCTGATACTCCCAGAATTTTCCCTGTTCACCGGCACAATGGGCTGCTTCAGCCATTTCTTTAGCTTTGGGGTGACGTTTTAACGGATAATCCTTATAAACCCATCTGATTTTTCCGGCATAGGTTTTCTTAATTTTTTCCACAAGAGAATGCCCTTTTTGGCAGGAAGGACACAAATAATCAGAAAACTCAATGATGGTTACAGGTGCGTTTTCAGGCCCCATGGATGGGCAATCTGTGATATCCACTTCCGAGTAGGGCAATGCCGGTTTGTTAAGAAACACTTCTACACCGAACTCTTCCCTTAGAGGCTTGGTATAGGACTTCAGCAGCCCCTCGGACTTTATACTGCTCAGGTACGTTTTAAGCTGTTTTTTAATTTCTTTAATACTTTGTCCCGAATTGGCAAACCATTCTTTATTGGAATTGTAATGGGCATTTACTTCGTCATCACTTGCCTGATCCTTGTTATTACCAAGTACCTCATCCAGGATCGCATCAGCGGTGGTTCCTTTTTTTTCAGCCTCCAGTCCGATCAGCTTCATTTGGATCAGTTTATCCAGATTTTTTTTCTTTAAAGTATAGAGTTCTTTTTCCACTTGATATAGTCGGCCCGAAATCGGCTGTTCCATTTCAAACGCAGTAATCAAGTGACCTCCCACATTTGCAACCGCATCATTTTTATTAAAAACGGAAGTAACAGATTGTCTATGCTTCAATGGCAGCACTATAAAAAGGGCCGTAATAATGGCCATTAAGAAACAAATCGAAAGCCCCTGCCAGATTTTTTCTTTTATAAACCTTTCCGGTTTCAGCAGCAATAAAGCAAGAAGCAGGATGATAATCCCGAGATTCATCAAGCAGAATGCACATGAAATGCCACCGGAAATCATGATTTTCACCAGTGTCAACTCACAGCCCACCCCAGCCATGACAAACGAAAAAGTCAGTTTTTCGGATTTCATAATCACAACGGATAATATGGCATAATAGGCAATACCCCACCACGCCACCGGCATATTTAACAACAAAAATCCGGTGGTGTCACTGCAACCATCCCCCAAAAAACCGCATAGATTTGCAAGATATGGAACCTTACTTTCAAGCGCAGCAATAATTGCAACAATAAATCCGGCAAGACTTAAGCCCAAAAGAAGTTTTTGTTTCATTTAATATATTCTCTTTTCTTCATACAAGATTGTAGATGTATGCGCATGAATTGACACTCGTTTCATCATTTTTGATAAGCAGAAGGTGTCAATTCATGCGCTGTGAACTATATAATAGTTACACTCCAAGGGGAGAAGTGTAAACCATTATTTCCCATTCAGTACGTCTCGGATCACTATAAGTGCCATCATCATTTATTTCCGGATCGGGAATATAAGCCCATGCGGCCTTACCTTCACCAATTGATATGATTCTGTCAAGTCCACCCCAGCCGGTTCCCGGGATTGGTACAGGTTCGGTGAGTTTGTTACCATCTGCATCAATTTCAAGAATATAATACTCTTTTGGAATCAGGGTCCCTGCACCACCATGTCTTTCTAAATTTTCTCCGTCACTGATACATTGAAACTTTGCATAGCCAAAGAGGTAACGCCCGTTTTGCAGATCGACAAGCTGAGGATCGGCAAGCTGACAATCGGAATCTTCTGCAATCCATCTTATATTTTCATAAGGTTCATCTGCTCTGTCAAATTCCCTTGAGCCGTCACTGCTTGTTACCTGCAAAATTCCAACCTTTGTGAGTTCATCGGTCTGAAGTTCTCCGGACCAGAAATTGTCTCTGAATGAATATCGTCCATTCTGAAAATAAAGCTGAAGACAATCCATACCTTCAGAGTTGTAACAGATATCATCTAATGTAAGCGTATTCCCGTAAGGATCTGCAAACGTTCCGTCATCGTTTATAACTACTTGCCCATCATCTACTGCATCGTCAATGATCCCCCATCTAAGGGATGAATACATTTTCTCTTCGCTGGGATACAGGGGGGCGGTAATGAGTGCAAGTGATTTATCAGCGTCAACCGGAACCACATATGAACTTCCACCATTGGCTACAAAAGTGCTGGATGAAGCAACATTGTATAATCCGTTTCCTTTGGAAGTATCACCTTTGTCCTCCATCTTCATATATAAACCGCCGCCATTTTTAACTATTCTGCCATAGCCCATATCAGTAGTGCAAAAAGCACCATATTTATTCACATATGAATTGTAAAATCCTTGAACTTGTAGGACATGACCTTCTCCGCAATTCCACTCCCATCCCCGTTCCCCGTTATCGGTCCGGGGGAACAAGGTCCAATCAGTCCGGTCAATGACAGCCAGTGAAGCGCTTTTATGACGTCCGCCACCTGAGAATATACTCGAAACAGTAGTTGAGGCATAACTATTGTCATCTTCAGCATAGAAAAGGCCTGTCGGACCACCATGGATTCCCCCAACACCTTTATGAATTACATACTTATCAGGTTCATCGGACAATTGCTGATTGTTCCATTCCAGAAGCCATAACTCACCATTTTCCTCATAATCGTCTTCAGAATCGACCTGGGAATGGTTGTCCGGCTGGTCTAGTTTGGTCGGGGACGCATCAGCAACAAGATCTTTTGTGAATGGTTCGGTAAGTGATACATGCTCTTCAAATGCAGTATGGCATACAAGTCCGATTCTTGAGCAGTCACGGCTTACGGTAATTCCCCCTGATTCATTACAAAGATCAATAATCGCTTCATTACCGGTTCTTTTAAAGACGTTGTCATCTTTATCATAGATAAACTCCATGACGGACCCGACTGAAGGAAGTTTTTCATTTGCATTGGGGCGGGTATCTTCAAGTGATAAAGAGACGTACATTCTGGGTGTGTCCGTATCCACATCGCAGGCTGCAGAATAACTTCTGACGGGGACTTTTACGTCATTTGTTCTGTGTGATCCGATAAGATGAGGGAGTGATAGTCTTTCCGGAGCATTGCTCAATCCGCCCGGTAAAGGACCGGTTGAAATTTTAGTTATCTCATTTCCAGGAGAAATGGGAATGGTGATGGTAACCGTTGCCGCCGTGCTGGTAGCTTCTCCATCGTTTGCAGTAAAGGTAAACGAATCCGTACCTGAATAATTGTTATTCGGTATATAGGTTAAATTTGGTTCGGTACCGATAAGTGTTCCATACAAAGGACTGGATTCAATGGTGAAAATCAAACTGTCACCATCAACGTCCGAGCCGGTCAGCGTGATATCTATTTCAACCCCCATACTCGTTGTTACGTTTTGAAGTAAAGCGATTGGTGCATTGCTTTCAGGATCCGGATCTGGGTCCTGGTCTGCGCTATTTGAATGATAGACCATTGCCTCCCATATATTTTGCTGGCCACCTCCATAGCTTTCAATTTCTGGATTTTTAATATAAGTCCAGGCCACCTTGCCATTACCCATGAAAACAGGTTCGTCGAGACCACCCCAACCGTGATTGGGTAAAGCCACCGGACCCTCTAAAATGTTAAAATCACTATCAATCTCCATAACATAGAAGTCTTTGGGGGTTAACATTCTTAACGAGCCTTTATCGCTTAGGGCGCGATTGTAAGACAGCTGATCAGAAACACATTGAAATCTGGCATAACCAAGCAGATAACGCCCATTGTGCAAATCAACAAGCTGCGGATCGCTTATCTGGCAATCGTCATCTTCAACTATCCACGTATAGTCACCCAGAACACTGGTACTAGAAGCACTAACCTTTGCAAGTCCTATCCTGGTTAAGGATGTGGAATCAAGTAAATCCCCCCCAAAAAGGTCCTGCATATCACCAGTAGAGGTCACAGAGGGATACTTATTACTGCCGGCTGTCATATAAGAAACAAAACAATTGGGCATATCAAGCACGTCGCTGCAAAGGCAAGTGTCAGAAAGATCATCACTGCACCAGCTATTGAAATCATCGAGATTCTTAGCTTTTTTATCAGCTATGAATTGAGCCATATTGTCATCCTCAATCTGTTTGGGGGCAACAATCACTGAGATGTTTTCAGTTTCACTAAGCGGCACAACGGTATGCCCTCCGCCATTGGATATCATCGCGTTTGAAGAGGGTACAAAATGATTAATCTTACCTTGATTATATGCAGAAGTGGTAGCTTTCCCTTTTTTAATAGCAACTTCTGACAGTATCAGGTTAATAGAATCATTCGGATTTGTATGGTCACCATTCAGCCAATGATTTCCGTCACTGGTACATATGGCCCCATATTCTTCTATGAATGAATTGTAATACCCACGTATATTCAGAACGTGACCTTGACCACAATACCAGGACCAGCCGCGGGATGTATCATCGCCAGGATCATAGAGATTCATTGACCAGTCATCTCTCTCGATAATGGTTAAGGCTGCCGAGTAATGCGAGCCTGCATCGTTAAACACTCTTGTGGTTACCGAAAATCCGTAACTGTCAAGCCCTTTGCTGTCATCTTCAACATAGATTAATTCCTGTGCGGCAAGGTGGGTGCCGCCATGCATTTTATTCACTACATAAGCTGCGGGTACTTCTGAAAGCTCTTTGTTATCCCACTCCAACAACCATATTTGGTCATTGTATTTGTAATCAGCGGGATCCACCTGAAATGCCAAATTATCTTCCGAATTTTTCATCCAGTTTGAGCCGTATTGCTCGACAATATCAGCGTCTACCGGATACTCTTCACTGGCCTTATAACCTGTATTGCAAAGTACCGCTACCCGTGAACAGTCCGCACTGGCAGTAATTCCATGGGACTCATAACACTGGTTTAATATAGTGGTATTTCCAGTTTCTTCAAAACTTAAAGTATCCGGATTGTATTGCAATTCATAGACTGAACCATAGGTAGTATCAGACGCATTGGTGCCGTCAGACACAGTTACCGAAACAAACATACTGGGGGTTTCTGTCTCGTTATTACAGGTCGCACTATAACTGCGTATTGGGATATCAATATCATCCGCACTTCCCTCCCCATTGGTGCGGCCTATATAATGGGTCAGCTGATATACTTCCTTTGCATTGACCATTAAATCAGGTAAAGGTACGTCAATGGCTGTTAAAGTAGCAAAACCCAGATCTGTTGATTCAACATTTCCAGGAGAAATGGGAATGCTGATGGTAACCGTTGCCGCCGTACTGGTAGCTTTTCCATCGTTGGCAGTAAAGGAAAACGAATCTGCACCTGAATAATTGTTATTCGGTATGTAGGTTATATTTTGTTCGGTACCGAAAAGTGTTCCATGCAGAGGACTGGATTCAATGGTGAAAATCAAACTGTCACCATCAACGTCAGAGCCGGTCAACGTGATATCTATTTCCCCCCCCATACTCGTAGTTAGGTTTTGGAGTAAAGCGGTTGGTATATGGTTTTCAAGATCTGAATTTTGGCCGGATAAACCGGAACCATCACCGCCATATGCTGTTTGGATAATTCCTAAAAGAAGAAAAACTGAAAAACAACGAAAAAACCATTTCATAAAAAACTCCATTATTGATTGTATTAACACTTTCCAAAAAGTGCCAAATGATTAAAACAGCAAGCTGGGTCGGGCCACGCCAACACACTGTATTTCAAAATTGAACGTTTACGAAAAACTAAGACTATCTTTTGCCTCCATTGAATGTGTTGTGTAATCCCTCCCGGAAAGAACAGCTTCATTTTCACCATCATTGTTAATTTCAAAAACAGCAACTTTCAATTCAGCTATACAATATTTTCTATAAATAATTACCTAATCAGGTTTACGTATCCTTATCCCACTTAATACCATTATATTCGATGTGCTTTTCAAGAACCAAGCGGCCTTTTTGATACAAATCCCCATTATAAATTGAGAGCATCTGCTGAAAACTATCAGGAAAGCCCTAGAAGGTTATGGCAGCCGGATCTTACTCTAAATTGATAATAGCAAAGATAATGCCAATCAGATAAAATTCTGCTCCCAATATATAACATGCAGATATATTAGATTTATCCAATTTTTTAGTGACGATCATGATCACTTACTATTGATGAAATGTCACGACTAATTACTTACTATTGGTGAGATATCACTATTATTTACTTGCTATTGATGAGATATCACTATTGCGATGGTTGATGGGTGCAACACAAAAAAGTTGCACAATTAAGCTGCCCATATACAAATTGATCAACCATGACCGTGTAGCAGCCACCGGACCTGCTCCTGTAGTGTCATCATCCATATTAATTTGATTCCATGCCGGCAAAGACTATTTCACCGGTCTTGTGTTTTTGTTCCTTAAAATATTTTCCGCCACCCTGCATAAAACGCTAATTGAACTGCTAATCCATTTTATTTGCACGATAATCAAGCTTTTTAAACCTGGTGGCAAAAGTCCGGGATGCAGGAATCTCGCCAAATAAGGAACAACAAAACCAACTCAATCAAGAGTTTGCTTGAAGCGTTTCACTCCCAGGGCCAAGACGCCAGCCAGAAACAGGCCCATAGGCCAGATGGTGTGCGCTATTTCAGCCAGGCCGTTTCCTTTCAGGACGATTCCCCGGACCAGCCGCAGATAATGGGTCAGAGGAAGGATCGATCCCAATGCCCTGGCCCACCCGGGCATACCCTCAAACGGGAACATGAAACCCGTGAGGAGGATGGATGGAAGAAAAAAAAACATGGCCATCTGCATGGCCTGGAGCTGGTTTCGGGCCACCGTGGAGATAGTCACGCCTACGGCCAGGTTGGCGCAGATAAACAAGAAGGATAAAGCCAAAAGCAAGACCGGGCTTCCGTGCATGGGGACATGAAAGACGAATTTTGCGGCCGCAAGAATGAGGAGCATCTGAAAGTAGCCGACAAGGATGTAAGGGGCTATTTTGCCTGTCATCACCTCGATGGGCTTGACCGGGGTGGACAACAGGTTTTCCATGGTGCCGCGTTCGTTCTCCCTGGTGATTGCGAGCCCCGTTATGATGACCAGGGTCATGGTGAGTACGACCCCCATGAGCCCTGGCACGATGTTGTACTGGGTCCTGCCCTCGGGGTTGTACCGGGCGTGAACGCGGATATCCACGGGAAGGGGCTTTTGTTTCAGTCCTGCCAGGTGGCCCGTGAGGTCGCGGTCCAGGGACTTTTTAACCACCGTGTTAAAAGCAGAAACGGCGCTTGAGGTCGCGGCCGGGTCTGTGGCGTCCACCTCAAGAAAAAGCACGGGGCGCCTGCCCGCCACCAGGTCCGAGGCGAAATTGTCAGGGATGGTGAGCGCGAACACCACCTGACCCGTGTCAATGAGATCGGCGGCTTCATCCTGGGACGCAACGACATGATCTATGCGAAAATAGGTACTGTTCTCCATACCCGTAACGATGGACCGTGAAAAAATGCTGTTGTCCGCACATAAAAGCGCGGTGGGCAGGTGCCTGGGGTCGGAGTTGATAGCGAATCCGAAAAGGATAAGCTGCATCAGGGGGATGCCCAGCATCATGGCGAAGGTGAGTCTGTCCCGGCGCATCTGAACGAATTCCTTGACCACCATGGCCCACATCCGTTGTATGGAAAAGACCTGCTCCATGCTCACACCTCCTTCACTCCGGACATAAGGCTGATGAAGACCTCCTCAAGGCTCGGATCGACTTTCTTCCACGTATAGGGTTCCCGCATGAACCGTCTCACCGAAGACTCCAGCTTCTTATCGTCCCTGCCTGACACGTGGAGATCGTTTCCAAAGGCCACGGTCTGGTCCACTCCTGAAAGAGCCGAGATCTTTTGGGAAAGCTCGACAAGCCCGGGCCCTGAAACCCGCCAAGAGGTGAGGTGCTCTTTTTTGATGACCTCTCCCACGGTCCCGGAGGCCAGAAGCTTGCCGTAGGCAATATAGGCCAGCCTGTGGCAACGCTCAGCCTCGTCCATGTAGTGTGTGACGATGAGGACGGTGAGGCCTTTGGCCGCCAGGCCGTGCACGTTGTCCCAGAAATCCCGGCGAGCCTTAGGGTCAACCCCGGCGGTGGGCTCATCCAGCAAGAGGAGGCTGGGTTCATGTATCAGGCAGGAGGCCAGGGCCAGCCTCTGCTTCCAGCCCCCGGAAAGGGTACCGGCAAGCTGGCGGGCAAAAGGCCCCAGATGCATCTGATCCATTATTCCTTTAACGGCAAGGGCCCTGTCCTTTACACCATACATACGGGCGATGAAGTCCAGGTTTTCCAACACGGTGAGGTCTTCGTACATGCTGAATTTCTGTGGCATGTACCCCACCTTCAACTTGATTTGCTCCGGCTCGCGCAAAAAATCATGACCCAGGCAGGTTCCTTTCCCGTGGTCGGGTTTCAAAAGGCCGCACAACATGCGAATGAAGGTGGTCTTACCGGACCCGTTGGGGCCCAAAAAGCCGTAGATCTCACCTTGGCGGACCCGCATGGAAATGCCGTTGACCACGGTTTTATCTCCAAAGACCTTGATAACGCCTTCCACGTCAATAGCGTAATCGCTCATAGGTTCACTCTCACGGGCTGGCCAGGGTGCAGAAGGCGCGCGTCCTCGACGGCGAACACGGCCTCTATCATGTAGGAAAGTCTGGACCTGTAATTGTCTGAGAATATCACCGGCGGTGTATATTCCGCCTTGGGTGATATATAGCTGACCATCCCGGTAAAGGTCCCGGCGCACCCGTCACAGGAAACGGTCACCTTTTGACCAGCTTTTATGATGCCAAGGCGGGTTTCTGGAATGAAAAAGCGGACCTTGATGTTTTCCGGCGGCAAAAGCACTACAACTGGGCTTCCCGCATCAACCCAGTCTCCTGGCACGTGGGGGGTGTCGAACACCAGAGCGTCCGCCGTTGCTTTGGGCATTTTTTGTTCCAGCCCCCATTGGGCCTGGGCAAGGGCCGACCCGGCGGCTTCCGCCCCGGCCAGAGCCGCTTCGATGATATCCGGCCTCGCCCCCTGCATGCCCTGAGCAAGCTTTGCCTCCAGTTCGTCCTTTTTCCCGGCCTTGGCTTTGTGGGCGGCCTCTGCTTTGTCTAATGCCTCTCTTGAAATATCGTTTTCCTTATAGAGTTCTTTCCGGCGAGCCAACTCCTTTTCGGACAACCACGCCTCTGCGGCGGCCTGGGCAATCTGCGCCCTGATCTGGTCGAGTTCTTCGGGACGGAGGCCCTTTCGCTGGTTTTCCAGATTGTCCTTGGCCTGTTTTAACAAGGCCTTCTTGCTATTTACCTCCTCGGTCTCGTAGACGTGTTCCAGAACAAACAACATGTCGCCCGCCTTTACCGTCTTTCCCTTGGCCACGTTGAGAGTGTCCAAGCGTCCGGAAAGGGCCGAGGCGGCATAAACAAACTGCCCTTCCACGTAGCCCGGCATCGTGTCGTCAACGGACCGGGAGCAGCTCCATACAAAGACAAAAAAACATAACAAAAAGGAGAAATAAAAGGCGCGGCGCCTCGAGACAGGCCGCCGCCAAATGAAACTCTTGGAATTTGGCTGCATGGCTTTTCCTTGTCGGATTAATAGGGATGTGTGTCGCTATGAGACCATCGGTATTCAGTCGCTCCCTCATTCCCCTGAAATTTTTCTTCGAGTCTTCTTATGGTAGCGTTCTTATCAGGATCTTTCAAGCCCCTTTTCCATTTCGCGTGGGTAAAATTGCTAATGGTAGGAAAAACAGTATGAAAAATTTCATTACTTTGGCGATACCGACAGCCTGTTTGTTTCAGATGAATCACATCCATGCCGGAGCGCATCTGTATCTTTAAAAAAGAACATTCCATATAATAACCATGACAATTGATACCAATGACTTTTTAATGGGGGGGGGGTTGCGGAACCAGGCTTAACCACCTGCAATACATTGTTGATCATATTTGAGGAGGCTTTTTTTTGTATACTATAAATCAAAAAAACGACGAACTTTGAAAATAATATTCTCCAAGGAATCCCTTTTTTCTTTTTCCAGTTCCTCCTTGAAGGCTTGAATGATAAATAGGAAGTCTTTCTTTGCTTTATCTGATTTTCGGGAAAGTTTTTTTATCAACTGCTTCAGTCGGATCTCACTATCCAGCTCCGGTATCACCGGCCACAGATTGATCAGACCCGAGATATTGCTGTTGTCGATGGGCTTGTCACCAAAATAAACATCCTCTTTCAGGAAATGGTTGATAACTTGAGTATGCTGTTGTTTTAATCGCCGTACTCTGGGAAGAACAGCAATTGCGGTTGTAGTTGTGATCCCTGGTACCCGATAGCAAATATGATAAAAAACATTAATTTGATCCTGATTCATCATTATTTTTCTAAGCTCATTCTCCCATGCTTCATACCCCATGGTTTTTTTATCACCCAGGGGTAAATTGATCATTAAAAACTGATTAAGGGAGCCGGGGGTCACACCATCCAGATCAACAAAAGCTCGAAGCATCAGAATCCGTTTGATTCCAAATTTTTTTACCAATTTAACAAAATCCAAAATATTTCTGGCGGTAAAGTCTTCTTTGTCACAAAGCAATTGAAGAATTTTCAGCTGTTCATCGCTACAGTTTTCCGCTGTTTGAATCAATATTTTACAGTCAAGTGCTTTGGTGCTTTTTTTTCCAAAATAAAACTGTAAAAGTCGATACTCGCCGCTACCTGGCCAGACTTCCAGACTTTTTGCTATTTTTTCGAAATCGGCTTGTGCCGATGTAGATGAAGCTGCTGTCAAGGATTTTTTCTCTTTTTTTAAGTATTTATTAGTATTTTTTCACCGCTTTGATTATTCCTTTACTCAACACTGACCCAAATTAATTTATTCCATTAACAGCATAGATGGGCCTACTCTTTTAGTCAAGAAAATCAAAACCCCAGCCATAAGTAAAAAGCATCCCCCAAAGAAAAGTTGCGAGCATATAAAGAAAATTCACAAACTATAAAACCTATTAAATCAGAATTTAATAAAAAATGCATTGAAAATAAAATATCAATTTCACAAAAAGTACTCATTAAAAAAAATCAGTTATATCTGATATATATTGAGAAATGCGGCTGGGAACGAGATTTCAAAGTTGGAAAATCCAGGGACAAATTGACTGTCAGCAAAAGGGCAAAATTCTTGGCAAAATCCCTAAAAAAATGAGAACCATGGGGCTTCCCTCTGGTCAAAACCGGTTGAGACAGCCCTTGTCCTGCAAATATCCAAGAAAAAAAAACTACTCTTAGAGGATCATCTGGGCATGGAAAGCCTTGACGCCTATTGCAAAATAGTTGATTTCATGTCAGAAGAATCTAAAGAAGTGGTATCTGAAAGCTATTGGTACCTGTCCATTTTGGGGGTCTCTCCGGATATCCAGGGAAAAGGACTTGGACCGGACCTTATCCTGCCGGTTCTTGAAAAAACAGATGAACTTGGGGCTGCCGTCTATCTTGAAACCTTTACCCCGAAAAACTTCGGATTTTACAAACGATTGGGATTTTATGAAGCCAAAACCGTTCATGAACCGGTGACAGATGCGGACTATACCATTATGGTCAGGGATGCCCGATGATCCCGGCCAATCCCAAAGGGAGCTTGTCATCATCACCTGCCACCCTTAACTATAAACCAGACCATGCCGAAAATGAGTACACCTGAAATAAGTAAAAAAAATATGACCGCTGCCATTACCACCCTGGTGGAAAAAGAATACGGATTAACCGCCACCCTTACCCGGCTGGCCGGAGAAAATGAAAACTACCTGGTCAAGACAGGGAATAATGAACTATTTGTACTCAAGCTGGCTCACAAGCAAACCACTTCCGGAATGATTGAAATAGAGCATCTGGCTGTGGAGCGCCTGATTGATGCAGGACTTGATCTGCGCTTGCCCCGGGTGGTGCCCACCGGGACCGGGAGTATTGAAGCCAGAGCCTTGATGGAAACAGGTGAACTGCTTCGGGGAAGGCTTTTGGAATTTATCCCGGGCCGGGCCTGGTGTGACGTTCTTCCTGTTGCTGCGGCACGATTTGAGTCTCTTGGCCAAACCATTGCCAAAATCAATATTGCCATGGAAGTGATTGTCCACCCCGATGCCGGTCGAACCCACCAATGGGACCTTGCCAGGGCGGAGCAGCACAGACCCTCAATTTCCCTGGTGGATGATCCCCAACGCCGCAGGATACTGGAACAGGTGTTTCATTTTTATGCGGCCATTGCCATGCCCCGGTTACCTGACCTGCCCCGTTCATTGATCCACGCCGATATCAATGATGATAATGTTCTGGTAGACAAGGACCGGATCCAGGGTATACTCGATTTTGGGGACTGCCTGGAAAACCCCGTTATCTGCGATCTGGCCATAGCGCTTGCCTATGTAACCCTGGATGAAGAGGATCCCCTGGAAGCTTCCTCACAAATTGTGGAGGCCTATCACAGGATCAGACCCCTGTCCCTGGACGAACTTACGGTATTGTTTCCCCTCATCTGCACCAGGCTGGCCGTTTCCGTTATTATCGCAGCCCAGCGGCGTCTTATTGATCCCACCCGGGAAAGCTGGTTCGTCTCCGAAGAGCGGGCCTGGAAAAAACTGACATTTTTTGCCGGCATTCCCCCGGCCGATGCAGCCATCCATCTGGCCTCAAAAATTGATTCAGCCCCCTATGAAGAGAGGGGAAAATCCATTTCCATATTAATGGAACAACGGCAGGGATGCATTGCACCCTCGGTGTCTGCCGCCTATGAGACCCCATTGAAAATCATCCGGGGAAAAGGCCAGTATCTTTATGACTTTTATGGCCGTCCCTTCCTGGACCTGTACAACAATGTCTGCCATGTGGGCCATTGCCACCCCAAAGTGGTGGAAGCAGGCCAGAAACAAATGGCAAAACTCAACACCAACACCCGTTATCTCTATGACGGCCTCAGCGATTATGCCCAAAAACTTTGCAGCACCCTGCCCCAGGAACTTAGTACCTGTTTTTTTGTCAATTCCGGCAGCGAAGCCAATGAACTTGCCTTACGCATTGCCAAAACCGTAACCGGCAGATCAGATATGCTGGTGGTGGATGGGGCTTACCACGGCCACACCGGGGCCATGATTGATATCAGCCCCTATAAATTCATGGGCAAAGGCGGCAAAGGCAAACCTGAACCCTGGGTCCACGTGGTTCCCCTGGCAGACGGTTACCGGGGACAATATAGGGGCCAGGGGCAAAAAACGGGCAAGGCCTACGGAGATGAGGTGGGCAAAATCATCCGAAGGATTGACCGCCCCATTGCAGGATTTATTACTGAATCCCTGCTCTCCTGCGGCGGCCAGGTGATCCCTCCAAAGAATTATTTTAAAACAGCCTTTGCCCATGTCAGGGCAGCCGGGGGCCTGTGCATCACAGATGAGGTCCAGACTGGGTTTGGCCGGGTGGGGACACATTTCTGGGCCTTTGAACTCCAGGAAGTGATACCGGACATCGTTGTCATGGGCAAACCCATTGGCAATGGTCACCCCATGTCTGCCGTGGTCACCTCCAGAAAAATTGCCGAAGGATTTGCCAATGGCATGGAATTTTTTGCCACCTTCGGGGGCAACCCGGTTTCCTGCGCCATTGGTGAGGCCGTACTGGAAGTCATTGAAGAGGAAGGTCTCCAGGAGCATGCCAGAAAGATAGGGGAACACATGCTCAAGGGATTGTCAGCCCTGAAAAAAAATCATACACTGGTGGGGGATGTGAGGGGGTTGGGACTTTTCATCGGGGTTGAACTGGTGGTCGATCTTCAGACGCTCGCACCTGCCACAAAGGAGGCCTCTGTATTGGTCAACCGCCTTAGAAGCAGAGGCATTCTCCTGGGGGTTGACGGCCCCTTTTCCAATGTTATCAAAATAAAGCCACCCATGATCATGACCCTGGCCGATGCCGACATGTTCCTGAGAATTTTAGATGATGAACTGACCGGCTTACACCCGGGTATTTGAATTTAAAGGATTTCTTCCCGGGGTACGATAAGAAGTATAGGTAAACAATTATATTGTAACCCTGGTATCCGGGAGGGTAAAATGGCAGATGTATATAGAATCAATCACTTGGAAGGCATTCCCGCAAAACGGAACACCCGGCAGTCCTTTGACAAGCGTAAACGAAAAAAACGGCCCCAGCATCACTTTGTCAAAAGCAATATCCAAGCCCTGACAAAGATTGCAGATGAAGCCCATGAGCAGCTTAAAGCCATGAACTCCCCCTTCCGTCTCTTTATCTACCAGGAAGGAGAGGATGTTTTTATTGATGTGGTGGCAATGGATGCCGCTGGAAAGGTTGCCCAGGTCTTTCACCATGACATCACCAATGATGAGCTTGAAGACCTGATCCACCAAATTAAAACCGGGCGGGGCCTGATGTTCCATATTGATGTTTGAATCTTAACAAAACCTGTTTGCCATCCTTCTTGATTCGTATTACACTCCTGAATCAAAAATCAACCCTCTTATTCCAAGGAGACCCATGCACATGACAGACAAAGCATTTGGCTGTCCCCGGCTTTGTCTACGGCGGTTTGATCGCCTCTTTGATTGACTGCCATTGTACGGGTACGGCTGCGGCGGCTGCCTACCGGGAACAGGGACGAACCATGGACACAGAACCCGGGATACGGTTTGTCACCGCCTCCCTCCATGTGGATTACCTGGCCCCCACCCCCATCTCAGCCCAGCTGGAAGTCCGGGGGATCGTAACCGAAATAACCAAAAAAAAAGTAGTGATTGAGGCAAAGGTAACGGCCGATGGAGAGGTCTGTGCCAGGGGCAAAGTTGTGGCCGTTCACCTGCCTGAATCCATGTTAAAAACAGGAGAAAATTCATGAACCGGGAAAAAACCGTATTATTTGCCTTCAGGGGAGACCCCATCTGCTTTGTACATGTTTTGCTAAACGGCATTGACCTTTATGAACGGGGAAGAAAAGGATTGATCGTCATTGAAGGAGACGCCGTTACCCTGGTGGCCAAGATGAGCCAACCGGGACATTTTTTATCTGCCCTATATGGGAAAGCCAAAGAACTGGGGCTTTTCGCAGGGGCCTGCAAGGCCTGCGCCGCTAAACTTGGCGCCACTGAAGTCCTTGAAAAAGAAGGGATCCCCCTGATCGGCGATATGTCAGGTCACCCTTCCATGGGCGGTTTCATGGCAGAGGGATATGATGTAATCACCTTTTAGAACCAATTTATCCCATGGAGAACAGGCCGGTACCACGGTTTTATCCGTAGACCCCATGGCCTGGGCCCCGATCTTCCATGTATTGATTGATCATACCGGGGTCCAGTCCCAGTTTTTGCGCCACCTCTATATTTTTGGGCAACTTCTTGGACATCCGAATTTTGAGCACCTGGGTATTCTGGAGAATACCGGCCGGGGGATTATTGATTTCATGGGCCGTGCCCGTGGTCTGCTCCGCCTTAAGATTCCACTGGCCCACAATCATCTCCTTGTCCACCCCCACAATAATGGAAGGCATGGAATCAATGATATCGGATAGATAACTCTGAAGATTCAAGAGTTCTGCCGTTCTTTCCCCGACCCTTTTTCCCAGACGGGCGGTCATGGTGTTAAAAGCCTTGCTCAATGCCCCGATTTCATCATGTTCATCCCCGCCCTTGATCCGGACTGCCAGGTTTCCCTTTTCATCCATGGCAATGACCACATCCGGCCCAAAGGCTTCCATTACCCGGGCATTAAAATGTCATCCCTCCGTCCTGGTGTTCCCGGGCTGGAGTATTGAAGAAGAGTCAGCAGCTCAGTTAACAAATGGGGTCAGGCTTTCCCATGGCACTTTTTACCAGTCTGATGATAAAAAATGCACAATAAAAACCTGACCCCGTCCATCACAACAAATGGAGGATTATGACACGATTTCTCCTTGTTTTGTGGAGGCAGTTTTAAAGGTAACCTTGTCTGCAATCCTATCTTCCTCTGCCAGCTGGTTGAGTTTCACCATTTCAAACCCCAAAATTTCCACGGATACATTGCCCTTGTCATCGGTCAGGGTCAGGTCGTAGGTATTGGTTTCCTTTCCTGATTTCATTTTCCGGGTGATGCAATAGTAGGGCTGATCTTTTTGGATATTTCCATAAAACTTCAGGGAATGGATCCTGTAAGGCAGTACAGTTCTGGAGCTGGTAAAAAACTCAAGCAGACCGCCGGTCTGGAACATGGCATCCACCAGAACCGGAGCCGCCACAAACCTGGGATCCTTCACCCCTTTGAAAAACTCGGCCTGACTTTTATCCCGAAGGGTGGTCACAAGGGTGGTTCCGTCAAAGGAATTAATATCCATGATGGTGCTAAAGAGCCCGAACATGAACAGCCGGTTGGGATGATAAACCAAGGTGTCGATATCCCCTTCAAAGGAAACAGGAGAAAACTGGGGCAGATCGATTTTCTTGGGTGCAAGGCTCCTCTTTGAAAATTGATAGGTCCCCTGGTAATGACGCTTGGGATCTCCCATGACCACACCCATGGGATTCTTAAATACAGAAGAAATATTGCATTCAATGGCATCCTCACCTGTTTGCTTGCCCTGGATCAACAACTCTTTTGGCCGTCCCTTGAGTAATTTAATGCCATAGGGGATGGAAAAACCAGATAATCCAATGAAGTGTTTATTCTCCCCGGACAATGATTTGGCCACCTCGGCCATGGTTTCGATGCCCGTTGAGCCGAGAAAGAGGGGGACATCCCCCATGGTATGATCATGGAGGAAGAGATCGTGTTTCAGATCCAGGACCCGGGAATAGGTGACGTCGGACCCTGTGTGTTCCACAATATCATCCAGAAAGGGAAAGGCTTTATCCCCTGGATCGCCCAGGAGCCCGTCAATGTCAAAGTCGTAATCCAGGCCGGAAAAAACCATTTCAGATTCTGTTTTATCCAGAAGATCGGCCATGAAAAATTTCACCCCCTGATCCATGGGCAGGAACTGAATACCCCGGTCTTCCAGAACCTTTTTCACCGTTGGGTTGGTGGCCATTCCCACTCCGCCCCAGGCTGTCCAGGCATAAACCTTATAGGTTCTTTCCGGATGACGCTGTTTTTCCAGGAACAGGGTCTTGCCCAAGAAATCATTGGCAGCCGTATAATCCACCTGGCCCTGGTTTCCGAACCGGGCCGTAACCGAGGAAAAGGTAAAAAAGTATTTATAATCGTGATCCTTGGCCGCACGGAGCAGATTGAGCATGCCCTTTACCTTGACATCCACCACCAGCTCAAAGGACCAGAGCTCTTTTTTGGCAATGAACTGACTCATTTCCATGCCGGCTGCATGGAAGATTCCATCAATGCGCTCACAGGAGTTCACAGCTTTTTTCACGGCGTTAAAATCCGTAACATCCACACATTTGTAATCCACCTGAACTCCCAGGGACTCCAGGTATTCAATGTTCCCAATGGACTGGCGCACCCGGGTCAGCCGATCCAGTGCCCTCTTGATTTCAACGGGCTTAACCCCGGGCATATCGGAACGAAGAAGAGCCATGAGTTCAGGCTGGGTAGATGACTTCACCAGATATTTCGGGTCGGTGGCATAGATATCATTGATATCCAGGATGATCAGATTGACCCCATAGGTCTGAACTACCTTTTTTAAGATCTCATAGGTAATCCCCCCGGCACCGCCGGTTACCAGCAGGGTGTCTTTGGGGGAGACGATCCTCTGGGTTTTGTCGGCAATGCTCTGGTGCATGGAAAGGACATAGCGTTTTTTATTCTTATAGCCCACCTCGCACCTTGTGTCTTCGGACAGAAGCTCGCCAATAAACAAATCGACAATCCTCGGGATGCTCTTTTTAGGCTGCTTATAGGAAAAATCCACCACCTTGACCTGGGTATCAGGCATCTCCTTGTTGGCGGTTTTCATGAGACCCGACAACCCGGCAAACATGGGATGAATCGCTCCTCCTTCGGCCATGTAGGGAAAAATCACGGAATCAAAAGTAATGGTCCCCATGAGGTTATCTTTGTTGTCAAGGGTCTCAAACAGGCTCTTCATCAGAACAAAGGCTGACTTTATTGTAGTGTTCAGCTCTTGGTCCGATGCGAGAGCAGAATTTTTCTCAAACCCAGCCCCTTTGCCGTTAAAATAATAATCCAGGGGCGCCAAATGGATAAACCCGTTCACCTCTGGGGTTTTGGCTTTAAAGGCTGCAAGTTTTTCTTCCATGTTTCCTAGGTCGGTGAGATCCAAATCAAGATCCACGGGATTCTTGCTGTTTTCAGCCCCCATGGTGATAACCTCTCCGCCAAGGCCCTTTATCCGCTTAATGACAACAGCAGCAAATCCGTGGCTGTCCAGGGAGACTATTATTTTCTTCCCCTTAAAAGTTCTGTCGGAGGGTTTTGGCATCTCAGCCTCATCCACCCTTACTACCAGGCGTTTAATGGGGGAGGTCACATCGGGAAACCTATCTTCCGAGGATACGCTTTCGCCTACTGTATCAGACCGGGTTCCCGATCCTGTGACAGGGATGGATTCTTTTTCCGGGGGAGCGATTACCTGGGTTCTTTGATCAATATAGGCTGCCAGCTTGGCAATGGTGTTCAAGTCCCGGAGCTTTAAATCATCGGGTACGGAAAAACCAAAGGTAAAGGCTACCTTGGCAAAAATTTCAACCTGTTTTACCGTATCAATTCCCAGGTCCGCTTCCAGATCCAGATCATCCTCAAGCATGTCAGTGGCATACCCGGTCTGCTGGGCAATCACCTCCTTAACTGTATCAATGGCATTGTTTCCCGGGACTTGACCAGTTTCCAGGGAAGTAATGGCTCCATCAACCGGTTTAAAATCAGGTGCAGCAGGTTCAATTGATTTGGAGACTGTTTCAGAAATTGGCGCCGTACTGGTTCGGGTTTGGATATAATCGGCCAGTTTGGAAATGGTGTTCAGATCCCTCAGTTTCAGATCATCGGGTACGGAAAAACCAAAGGTGGAGGCTACCTTGGCAAAAATTTCAACCTGTTTTACCGTATCAATTCCCAGATCCGCTTCCAGGTCCAGGTCATTCTCAAGCATGTCAGTGGCATATCCGGTCTGTCCTGCAATCACCGCTTTGACGGTGTCAATTGCATTGGGCGCACCAGCATTGGGCGCACCAGCAGACGTTTCCAGGACCTGTGAACCAGAAGGCTGATCAGCAGACATTTCCACCCGTGTACCAATATAGGCTGCCAGTTTTTCAATGGTGTTCAGATCCCTGAGTTTTAAATCATCGGGCACTGAAAAACCAAAGGTTGAGGCAATCTTGGCAAAAATTTCCACCTGTTTCACCGTGTCAATTCCCAGGTCCGCTTCCAGATCCAGAGCATCCTCCAGCATGTCCGAGGCATACCCGGTCTGTTCGGCAATCACCGTTTTAACCGTGTCAATGGCATGGGCTGCACCAGCATGGGCCGCACCGGCTGCATCCTGGGGAATGGATGCCGGCACCGGGGGAACAACAGGTGTAGCAGGACTAACAGGTGCTGCTGCGGGGATATCCACCTGTTTGGCCACATAGGCCCCCAGTTTTTCAATGGTGTTCAGATCCCTCAGTTTCAGATCATCGGGCACTGAAAAACCAAAGGTTGAGGCAATCTTGGCAAAAATTTCCACCTGTTTTACCGTGTCAATTCCCAGATCTGCTTCCAGATCCAGATCATCCTCCAGCATGTCCGAGGCATAACCGGTCTGATCGGCAATGATGAGTTTTACCTTTGCGATGGGGACGGCGGCAGGTTCCAGCACCGAAGAAGATACCTGGGTGGCTGGGGAGCTTGCAGCAACAGCGGTTGCAGGCGCTGCTGCCATGGCCGGAATCCGACCCGGTTCCGGCACAGGTCTTTTCTTGTCAGGCCTGTCACTCTTTTTTGTATCCGGTTTTAGAGGCCCAGTTTCCTGCTCCCCGGCTACTACGCAGAGGGTGTTGTCAATCACTTTGAGTTCCGGCATTTGGGAACCGGTGATTTCTCTGAGCCATTTATGATAGACCCTATTGCCTTTGACTGGATTTTCCTCCACCCGTTTGACAAAAACAAAAGCAAAATGGGATCCAAACCCGGCAGACAAATGCAGTCCGTATTCAGAATCAATTTTGCCCTGGCCGGAAAAATTGAGATTCCTGAAATGACTGGGGATTTTCTTAAGATTGGCAATGGGAGGGGCCTTTCGTTTTTGCAAGGCCTTGACCATGACCACATCCTCAATGGCAGCCCCCAGGGTATGGCCGGTAAATCCCTTGGTGTTGGAGATACAGATCTTGCTCAAATACTGGGAAAACGTGGTTTCAAGGGCGGTCACTTCTGCATCGGCAGACCCGCCCCTGGCCGGGGTATAGGTTTCATGGGACATGAAGAGCAGCTTGTCTGCATAGTCCTGTTTCCTCAACCCTGTCTTTTTTTCAACCTTGGTGACAAATTTTTTCATTTCACTTGCCATGTGGGAAACATCAATATTAAAGGTATGATATGCGGAATTGGCAATGTGGGTCCCAAGGATCTCACACTGGCCGTTCATACCGCGTTTGGCAGCGCTTGACTGATCTTCAATGACCAGGCCCACGGCGCCGGCGCCCAGGATGGTTCCGTTTCGGTCCTCATCAAAGGGTTTGGCCGCTTCGGAGACTCTTTTTTTAATGGTGGCAGCACCCAGGGCCAAAAATCCCGAGCCCACCCATTCTCCCTGGCGGGGGGAGGTGGCATTTTCACCGCCGATAACCAGAACCCGCTTGCACCGGCCCACCCGGATCCAGTCCTCGGCAATGCCCATGGCAAGGGTTGTGGAGGCGCAGGCGGAAGAGACCAGGGTATTGGGTCCCTTGGCCTTGATGATCTGGGCCAGGTGGGCAGATCCCAGAGGACAATAATTGCCCACAAAACTTCTGTCAAATTTATAGGTATCAAGGTCTGTCCGTTTCCGGGATTTTGCTTTGAAGAACCATTCTGTGAGTTCTTCCTTAATTTCCATATCCCCTATCTTTTCCATGAGATAATAATAAATTTTTTCAAATTCTTCATAGGGTTTGAGAAATAATTTTTCATAATAATATTTTTCAAGCTCGTCTATCAGGGTTTCTGCATTGGGCCACAGGGAAGAGATAATAACACCGGTCTCCTCCTGCATCTCCTCTGGCAGGGCAAATCCTGCGGGGATCATGGTTTTCCCCCCCTTCATTTTTTTGTACTGCATGACCAATGGGATATTGGCATCTTTAAGGGCTTCAATCCCTGCGGCAATGCCCATGCCCATGACCATGTCATATTGTTCCTTGATACCGTATTCATCGGTGAGGTTAAAATATCCCAATTGACCTGCCAAATGGATGACATCCTCTGTTTTTGTAATCTGGATAAACCTGGCATTGCCGTCGGGCTGTTTATAAAGCTTGGTGATGTTCTTATCTGTCAACTTTTCCATGGCCTCCAAGGGCAGGGGCTCAATAAAATTTTCACCATTGAGGATGGCGTCAAAATTATCCTTGGCAAAAACCTGGCGGGCCTTGCCCGGCAATCCCACAGAGACCCCGGAGATCAGGATGCGCTGGGTATTGAAATTAAAGCGTTCCATGGCGTCAACAGCTGAGTTGCGCTTCTGGTGCTGGAATTCCTTGAACAGAATCCTATCCACAAGGGTCTGGTTGTTTTGTTTAAATGCTTCAAAATCTTCTGACATTTCTATTTTGGGTAACTCCTCTTTGGCAGTTGTTGTATGCTCCACAATCTCTTGGGGCGCCGGCACAATTGTCTTGGGCTCAAATATGCTGTTGCAAGACAGCAGATATTGGCGGCAGACCTCAAAGGAGGCGGTCTCACCAACCCTTGAATCCACGGACACGGCCGTGCCATATTCACCCACATTGATATTTTTCAGCAGATTGACCAGCAGCCGGGAGGGCCCGATTTCAATAAAATGGGTTTTGCCGGAGACATAGACATTTTCAATGGATTTAATAAACTCAACCGGAGAAATAATCTGCTTTGCCAACAGGTCTTTTACCTCTTCGGATCTTTCAGGGTAGGGATGGGCCAGGGTGTTGGAAATAATCTTTCCATACCGGGTATCGTTAAACTGAAGATTTCCAAGATAGGTTCTCAATTTTTCCGAAGCTTCTTTGAGCATGGGGGTGTGAAAGGCACCGGTGAGATTAAGTTTTTTATAGACCACTGCCTGCCCCGTCAGATACTGGCAAAATTTTTCAATATCCTCGGCCTTGCCGGACACGGCAGTCTGTTTTTCGCTATTTTTGTTTGTAATATAAATGTTGGACACAAAGGATTCCCGAATCAGAACGGCGGTCTCTTTTTCATTTTTAAAGACCACCATGATTTTGCCGGGTTCCTTCAGGGTTGATTCGTACATGAGATCCGAACGTTTGATAATAAGGCCCATTGCATCTTCAAATCCCAACATGCCGGAACAAAAAAGAGCTGTGTATTCCCCGACACTGTGGCCGATGAAATAATCCGGGGAGAACCCCTCCATGGACAAACGGCTGCAGATGGCGGCGGAGG
>PIVS01000362.1 GCA_003353855.1 Desulfobacteraceae bacterium | reverse complement strand
CCCAATGATAGACATACTGGAGCCGATAAAATGATTTTAGAAAACAGGAAAAAAATATACCAGGAAGCACGGAAGAGAACCCCGGAACGTTGGTCTGGAAATATCAGGAACTGGGATTTAATAAAAGAGGTTACCCTTAACCCTGAGCATTCAAAAGATAAAGTTATTGAGAAAGCAGCTTCGTAATCAAATAATGCCGGGAACGCCAGTGTGCAAGGAGTAGTCATCTCATCCCACTCTGTAAATGCTGTTGCTTTTAAAAAGGAATTTATATTCCCGCTTTTAACTCCGCTAAAGCGATGGAAGGAAGGTTAATTCTTTTTGAGGCTTTATTCAAAAAAAATTATCCTTCCTGGAACTCGCAACCCAACCGTAGGGCGGGAGATTGATGACACACTTTTATGTGCATTTTAAAAATGATTTAGGCGACAAGTCTCTTGACAACGACCGGTCCCTTACCCCATCATTTTGTCTTTATTTGCGTGTTTTTTGTCATTGTGGCCAGACTCGTTTTCTGGAATGATACACCAAAAAGGAGAGATCATGCAAAAAAAGACAGATGAAACCAAACAAATTGCCCAGATTATTTTTGAAAATGCCCAGATCCTGGATATCACAGGCCCCATGGAGGTGTTTTCCCAGGCCAACAAATTTTTCCCCGATACCAGCCCTGCCTATGCGCTCAGCCTTGTTTCAGCAGCAAAAGGTCCTGTGAAAATGACATCCGGCCTTTGTCTGATGGCAGACAATGATTTTGCCAGTGTTTCCTCCGGCAAAGCCCCCCTGGACACCCTTCTCATTGCCGGAGGAAGCGGAGTCTACCAGGCCAGGCTTCAAAATGATCTGATGGCCTTTGTGAAAACTCAGGCTACCCAGGCCAGACGCATTGCATCCATCTGCTCAGGTACCTTTATCCTGGCCAAAGCAGGCCTTCTGAACGGAAAACAGGCCTGCACCCACTGGTCTGTGTGCCAGCGCCTGGCCAAGGAATATCCTGAAATTGATGTAAAGCCGGACATGATCTTTACCCGGCAGGATAATATATACTCCTCAGCAGGGGTCACCGCCGGTATTGATCTGGCACTGGCCCTGGTCACCCAAGACCATGGCCGGGAGATTGCCCTTGCCGTTGCCAAACAATTGGTGGTGTTCATGAAGCGCCAGGGAGGCCAGTCCCAGTTCAGCACAAACCTGGCCAGGCAGTCTGCAGTCAAAGGTCCCCTGACCGATACCCTAAAATGGATGCAAAACCATCCTGATGCAGATCTGTCCCTTGATGCTTTGGCTTCCCGTTCAGCCATGGGGCCGCGAAATTTTTCCAGAATTTTTAAACAGGAAATAGGTACAACCCCGGGGAAATATGTTGAAAAAACACGGGTGGAATATGCAGCCATGCTAATGGAAACCCGGTCCAAAGGGCTCAAGGAGATCGCATCGGAAAGCGGCTTTCACAGCGAAGAGATGATGCGAAGGTCCTTTAAGCGTCAGCTCAATGTTCTGCCCCATGTATATGCCAAACGATTCGGACAATAAAAAGGAGAAAAACATGATTAAAAAGAACATGGCCATACTCATTTTCCCTGATGTTGAAGTCCTGGATTTTGCAGGACCCTTTGAGGTATTTTCAGTGACAGATGAACTCAATGACCACACCCTGCTCAATGTATACACCACCGGGGAAACCAGTGAAACCATCAGAGCCAAAAACGGACTTCAGGTGGTCCCGGATTATGATATCAAAAACTGCCCTGAACCGGATTATCTTATTATCCCAGGGGGCAGCGGTACCCGTGCCCTGCTGAAAAAACCAGCCATGCTGGAATGGATCTTTCGCACGGAAGCCCAATGTTCCAATGTTCTATCAATATGCTCAGGCTCCCTGGTTCTTGCCAAAACCGGCCTTTTAAAAGGGCTGAAAGCCTGCACCCACCATGAAGTTATAGATGAGCTTGCAATTCTGAGCCCGGACACAGAAATCTGCCGGGATAAACGCTTTGCAGACAATGGCAAAATCCTGACCTCAGCCGGAGTGGCCGCAGGTATGGACCTGAGCCTGTACATGGTGGGTAAGCTTTTTGGACAGGACCAGGCGCTAAAAACAGCCAATTACATTGAATATTCCTTACTGCCAACATAAACATATATGGTGTGATGGCATTGCTTATTTTTTAACATCCCGTCTTGATTGGTCTTGTTAAGA
This sequence comes from Desulfobacteraceae bacterium, assembly GCA_003353855.1. GTDB lineage: Bacteria > Desulfobacterota > Desulfobacteria > Desulfobacterales > Desulfobacteraceae > NBML01. Next base: position 2,973 of record PIVS01000362.1, on the reverse strand, counting down.
AAAAGGCTACTTGAATCTTCAACAATAAAGTGTGTGTTAATGATAGGAAATACAGGAGGATCGAAATGAAAATAATTACCCTGCAGGGAAGCCCCAGAAAGAAAGGGAACACTGCCAAAGTACTATCCTGGATCGAAAAAGAGCTTATCGCCCTGGGTCACGATGTTGAATCCATCTTTTTAAATACTAAAAACCTTAAAGGGTGTCTTGCTTGTGGCAAATGTAAGGAGCGACCTGATACCGTGGGATGCATTCAGAAGGATGATATCCCAGAAATACTGGAAAAGATGACCAGGGCCAATCTGGTGATTTTTGCATCACCTCTCTATTTCTTGGGAGTGTCCGCCCAATTGAAGACAGTAATTGATCGAACATTCAGTCTTTATGTTGATTATCAGCAACCTGGTCATGCCTCACTGATTGATTGTCAACGCCAGGCCTTGCTGGTAACCGGTGCAGGTCCATATGAAAACAATGCCGAGACCACTTTCACTGCATTTGGCCGTATGCAAAACCCACACAAAACGATAAACGCTGGTGAACTTTTCATCGGTTCGTGTTCAACACCGGACAAGTTAAATGACAGCATAAAAGAAAAATCAATGGCATTCGCCCATAAAATAACAGAAGAATGTTGAAAGACAGCCGCCGGAGATGCTGTATCCAAACAGATACCGGTGGCAGCAGGTCCGCCATAAAAGACTTTACTTTAGAAGGTTCTGCAGATATCAAAAGTAGTCGAAGAATTTTCAGGGGATTATATCGTCAATCGACAGTAATTATCCGGTTTTTTCATCATTTTCAAACCGGGTCATATGAGTCAAAAGGGTGAATCAAGATGAACACTCAAATTTTCCAGACATATTCCCAGACTGCGGCTGCAAAAAGCAGAGTTGGAATAATTGTATCTTCTGCTTTTACCCAAGGAAAAGATCACCGAACATTTGACCCGGTTAATGTAACCATAAGTTGGAACGGCCAAATTAACAACCGGGCTATTTTATTTCCCAGTCTTGGCCGCTCAACTTAACATTTTTTCAATACCTGAAGACAGGAAGGAAAGCGATGAGAACAACTGTTAAGTTTAATTCAAATGGAACCAAATGTGTTGCTTGGTTTTATCAACCTGACGGTAAAGGCCCGTTCCCGATAATTGTCATGGCTCATGGCTTGGCTGCTACCAAGGAAATGCGTTTTGATGAGTACGCTGAGCATTTTTCGGAGGCAGGATACGCCTGCTTAGTATTCGACTATAGATATTTTGGGGAAAGTGATGGTGAACCACGCCAATTGCTGGATATTAAACAACAACATCAGGACTGGATCGCCGCCATTGAGTATGCTCTCCAGCTTCCACAGGTCGATGCCAAAAAGTTAGTATTATGGGGATCTTCGCTTAGTGGTGGGCATGTTCTGCAAGTCGCATCACTTGAGCCGAGAGTTGCAGTAGTTATAGCGCAAGTGCCTCACCTCAGTGGGCCAGCGTCATCACGCCTAAATAGTTTTTCAAAGCTCATAGCATTGTCACTTCACGGCAGTTATGATGTTGCTCGTAGTATGCTGGGACTGACTCCTCACTATGTGCGGTCTAATGCTGAACCTGATCAACTTGCGTTGATGAATGCGCCAGGTGAATCAGTAGGTTACTTGAATCTTATTCCAGAGGGGTATTCATTTGATCATCGTGTGTCTGCTCGTTTTGCGTTAGATGTCACTTTTTACTCTCCCATCCGGGTATTACCCAAGTTGCCAATGCCATTCTTGATTCAAGTCGGGAAAAATGATCTCACGACGCCTGCGAAGCCAGCCATTGATGCCTGCACTAAGGTACCCAATGCCACATTGAAGCAGTATGATACTGGACATTTTCAGCCTTATGTTGAGCCAATGTTTTCAATAATTATAAAAGATCAGCTTGAATTTTTGAAAGCTAAGATTAGGTTAGGTATTAGCGAAAAAATTGGAATCAGGAAAGAGAACGTAACAGAAAAGAAACTCAAATATACAATTAGGAGGAAAATATTATGGCAGATAAAGAAATAGATTTTGATGGTGAACTTTCCAATGAATATGATGACGTTGTACCTAAAATAATACCTTCTTATCATTCTATGTATGAGTTAGCCCAACATCTCTTGAGAGATAAATTGAACAAAGACGCTAGGATATTGGTGGCAGGTGCCGGAACAGGAAAAGAGATAATTGATTGTTCATTAAATAATCCCCTCTGGTCTTTTACTGGTTTTGATCCGGCTGAGCCAATGCTTTCAATAGCTAAGAAGAAAGTAGTCATCGCTTCCTTGGAGAACAAAATATCCCTGGTTCATGGTTTAATTAATGATGTAATGGAAAAAAATTTTGATGCGGCTACATCCATTCTGGTCATGCACTTTCTTCCAGATGATGGTTCAAAATTGGATTTTTTAAAAGGTATTGCCAGTAAAATTAAACCTGGAGCTCCTGTTGTTCTTATTGATATTGAGGGAGAAATTGGCACGGATGAATATAATACTCTCAATGCTGCATGGAGAAACCAACAAATATTTAAAAGAAATGATGACAAAAAAGTTAACGAAGAATTTGAACTACGAGAGAAAGAGGTTCATTTTATATCTCAAAAACGTATTGAGTCCCTTATGGTAGAAGCAGGCTTTATTAAAATTTACAAATTTTTTAAAGCATACCTTTTTGGTGGTTATGTGGCTGTAAAAAAATAATATTGTGACATAGTGTTAATCAAAAGATAATATGGAAATTCAAATCGGTAACATAAAACTATTTCTGATAGTAATCTTTTTCTTCATTATGCTTTTGATAAATGGATGACGAGAGAAAACCCTCAGAACCCATGGGCAAGATACGCTGATGACGGAATAGCACATTGCAGAAGCCAAATTGAAGCCGAGACACTTCTTGTGAAATTAGATCAACGTTTCAAGGAATGTGGTCTGGAACTTCATCCTGATAAAACAA
>PIVS01000918.1 GCA_003353855.1 Desulfobacteraceae bacterium | reverse complement strand
ATTATTTCCGGCAGGATTGCCAATTATTTTGGCCTCAATGGCCCCAATTATGTACTGGACGCCTCCTGTGCCTCATCCACCATTGCCATCCGCAATGCCACAAGAAACCTGAAACAAAAGGATCTGGATTTTGTCCTGGCCGGGGGGGTTGACTGCAACCTTTATCCGGCAGTGCTCATGGCCTTTAAGCGCCTGGGGCTTTTGTCCGAAGGAGCCTGCAACTATTTTGATTCAAGGGCCGACGGTTATGTCATGGGGGAGGGGGCCGCAATCCATGTTTTGACCACCTATAAAAAAGCCAGAGAAGCGGGTATGGATATTCTGGGGGAAATCAATGAATGCACGGTTCGCTCCAGCGTGCCCGAGCACCTGTTGGCACCTTCGGAGCAGACCTTTGTTTCCGTTATCAATGAAGCCTACCAGAAATCAGGGATCCGGAAATCTGATATCAACCATCTTGATCTCTTTGCCTTTTCCAACATTTTTGGGGATATGATTGAAAAACAGGTTACCCAGGCCTGCTTTAATCATGAAATGCACTGCGGCAACATCAAGCCCCAGTTTGGATATTTCAAGGCGGCCAATCCGGCTGTTGCCCTGGCCAAGCTCGTGCTCATGAACGCCAAGGGGAAAATTTTGCCGGATTTTAATTTTGACCCGGAACATTCCATACTCAATGAATGCAAAATTTTAAAGCCCGCCACTGAAGTAGTCCCAAGAACTCCCGGCCAGACGTTCAGGTTTGCCGCCAATGTCAACGGCATAGGTGGAAACCACAGCCATATGATAATCAGCTGTCTGCCCCGGATTTTAGAAGAGCAATCCCTTGCCTCCGATCTGTATGCAAGTGGCCAGTCTGTAAATGAACAGCCTGTGGTTGAAGCCGAATACAAATCAGTGTCAGGAGATGACCTGGTGCTGGGGGATTATTCTTATTCCGCAGACCAGAAGGGAAAGAAACTTCGCATGGTGGCCCTGCTGTCCGGCCAGGGAGCCCAGAGACCGGGTATGATGAAGGAGTTGTTCGAGGCCGATGACCACATCCGGTCGGTCATGGAAAAAGGGGAGGCCATCTTCAAGGCCCGGCGGGGATATTCTCTGCTGGAGATGATGTTTAATGAGGATGACCGACTCAATTCCACCCAAAATACCCAACCGGCTGTTTTCCTCTCCTCGGCTGCCATCTGCAGCCGTTTGTCCATGGAGGGGTTCTCCCCGGATTATTTCATCGGCCACAGTGTCGGGGAATACACAGCTCTTTTTTGTTCCGGCATGTTG
>PIVS01000361.1 GCA_003353855.1 Desulfobacteraceae bacterium | reverse complement strand
AGGTAATTCATGGCCTTGTCCATCTGGCCGGTCTGAAGATAAACCTGGGCCAATCCATGGGAAGCCGCAGTAAACCAGGGCAATTGATCCAGGGCTTTTAGAAAATAAGTTTCAGCCAAATGAAACTTTTGTTTTCCCAAATAGGCCCATCCGATGTTTGAAAGGGGAAAATGGGGGGTCGGATACAAAAGGCTTTCCAGAACGGTATTAAATTCTTCTATGGCCATATCCCATTTTCCCTGGCGAAGATAGGCCGCTCCTAAATTATTGACGGCCACAATATAATCAGGTTTGATAGATAGTGCTTTTTTAAAGGCAGTTACTGCCAGATCCTCCCTTTTCTTGCCCATATAGGCCAGACCCAGACTGTTCTGCAGATAGGGATCATTGGGGATTGTTTTTTCTGCTTCAAGCAGTTTGGTAAGGGCAGCTGTATACTCTCCTTGTGCTTGGAAGATATCCCCTTCTTTTTTCATTGCCTGGGCTATCTGAACATTGTTTTGTCTAGTGACAGAACTTGTACAGGATGAGATGATAAAACTGAAGAGAATAAAAATCAAAAGATTTTTCATGGGTGTAGGTTTCCTCAAAGCGATTATTGGTTTAAAATCAGGAATTGAATATTTTCTGTTTCAAGAAATGAGATGGCAGTGCTGGTTGGTTTTTGCCGGGTAAAAAAGAGTTTTTCTTTATCTTTGGCAACATAGATACCCTTGATGATTTCAACCCTCCCGGATGTGGTAAAGGAGGGGTTTTTCCAGGTGGAATACCCCAGGCGGGTAAAGAGGGTGAGTATCAATTCCGACATTGTCAGTCCGGGGGAAATAGTCAGGATGCTGTTCCCTTTTTTCTCAATTGCCTCAAGGGCCAGTCCATAGACGCTTCCCTCATTAATCAAAAGATCGGGCTGGTCCTGTATGGTGATGCGTCCAAAGGAAGCGGTCGTTTCAATAGTACCAATGAAAAAATTAATATTTTCGTCAGGGTTATATGGGTATTGGGTAATAGATAATAGTTTTGCGATCAACTTGAGCGGTGCGACTGCCCTGTCAGCCAAGGAGTTTTTATTTTGTTCAAGTTCATCGGCAATGGAGATGGCCTTGTCTATTTCCTGTACTTTTATCTGCTTCCAATATGCTTTAATGTTTTTTATAAGATCATCTCCAAGAGAAGTACCATGGCTATCCGAGGGAATAATCAATGTTTTTTTGCCGTCTTTACCTTCAATCAAAGGCGTTTGGATTAAATCAAGGACCAAATCCTTTTGTGCAGTTTTTCCAGGGAATACCATTTGCCCTTGATTGATGAGGGTTCCTTGGATCAATGCTGCATACTTTTTAAGCTGGATCATTTGCTGGGGGGAGATAACCGGGAGCTGTGACTCCAAGGCCTTTTTATCCGGTGCGGGGTTTAAGGGGAGGCTACCGGTACCATGTTTTAAAAAGGATTCAAACCAGGGTTGGGAAAGTATGGAGGGATCGGGTATCACAACCTGGGTCCCCTGATAAATCAGATCAATATTTTTAATACCGGGGTTGAGGTAGGAAAATGCTTTTTGGGCTTCCTGGGAGATTGATCCGTCTTTTAATAAAAAGTCTTTGCTTAATAGTGTTGATACAGTGTCCCCGGTCTGAATGGTTTCTTTCCGGATAAAAGGATCCAGGTCAAATGTCTCTGGAATGCTTGAAAATTCAACAACCGGAACCTGGACAATACCGGGTTCTTTTTGGTCATAATCCTGTTTGTCAATTTTTCTCAAGGGAATCAGGATATTGATGCCCGGTGCAATGGCATCAATGTTATTGATGCTGGGATTAAGCTTTTTGAAAATATTTAAAAAACGAGGGAAATCCTCTTCTGAAATTTCTCCTTTTTGTCTGAATATTTTATAGAGCCAGTCATCCTTTTTTACTTGGTAAGGTTCACATAAAATGTCAACATTTTCATAGGTGAAAACGGAATATTCCTTATAAGATGTTTTCACCCCGGCAGCATTAACATGGGCTGCAAGGAGTAGAATTACAATCATTAATGCAGAACCAAGTATTTTAAACAATAAATAATCCTTTTTCATCTGATTAGAGATTTAATTTTTTAGCGATTTTACCGGAAATCTCCTGGACAAAGCGTTGGAAGTCTGCTTTCTCGAGCCTTTTTTCCTGGGACGGGACAAGGTCCGGGTTGTCCGGGGAAATTAAGTCCGGCAGATTAATATATCCTGGATCTGACTGGATGCCATAGGAATCGGGAATTTGTTTTTTAAAATACAGGTCTTGGAACTCGGAAAACTTTATGGCATGGGCAGTGGCATCCAGTATGGCGGTTTCACTTTTTGTGACAATTCCAAGGGCTTTTGCCCTGACAAGCCCGGCTAGGCATTCGCCGCCCTGGGTGCAGGTTATATGCCCGTTCTGGTTGGCGGTCAGCTGCCAGTCCATTATAGATTGTTCGGTAACCTGGATAAAAAAGACATTCTTTCGGCAGCTTTCTTTATTGTATTGTTTTGCAATCTCAATGACCCGGGGCATGGAGACCGGGTTGCCGATCATGGCTGCCTGGGCAACACTGGGGCGGGTATTAACTGGTTTAAAGCACCGTTTGTTTTCATCGGGTTCCAGGTAGTATTGGTATACCGGATCTGCATGTTCCGACTGAACACCGATTATTTTTGGAAGCTGTTTAATAATGCCGGCTTTATGGAATTTTAAAAATCCATTCATGACTGCAGAAATATTGCCGGCATTCCCAATGGGAACCACCACTGCCTTGTCGGTCATATCCCAGTCAAAATCCTGGGCAATCTCATAGGAATAGGATTCCTGTCCAAGAATTCGCCAGGCATTTTTAGAATTTAAAAGGACCACCGGATATTGGCTGGAAAGGTGTTCCACAATTTTCATGCAATCATCAAAAACACCTGGAATTTCAAAGACACGGGCCCCGCTGCCCAGGGGTTGGGAAAGCTGCTGGGAGGTGACCTTTTTATGGGGCAACAGCACTGCGGACTTGATCAGGGGTCTTAGATAGGATGCATACAAGGCTGCGGCAGCGGAAGTGTCCCCTGTGGAAGCACACACCGCAATGACATCGGATACAAGATCCTGGTCAATGAGATACTTGATACTGGAAAGGGCGCTTGCCATCCCTCGGTCCTTAAAAGAGGCAGAGGGGTTCTGGCCGTCATTTTTATAAAAAAAGTTCAGCCCGGTTTTTCCCTTAAGGTTGGGGCTGGCCTCAACTATGGGTGTGTGGCCTTCCCCCAGGTAAAGAATGGAAGAAAGAGGGATGCAGGAACCAATGAACTCATGGTACCGGTATATTCCTTTCAATGCCGGGATCTTTAGCATTTTACGAAAATCAAAGATCTTCTGCCAGGTGGCACCGGAATGTTTTGCAAGTGCGGCTTCATTTTTATCATGGATCAGCAGAACCTGGTTACAATCAGGACAAACATAGAGCAGTTTTTCAATGGAAAATTCAGCAGAACAGCCAAGGCACCTGTAAACGAGGTTGCCTTCCGGTTTTGGAATGATGTGCTGTCGGATCTCCTCGGGAAATATATCAAGATTCATTTTCAATTACTTTCTGGCCTCCCATATATGGTACAAGCGCATCTGGAATAATGACGGATCCGTCAGCCTGTTGATAATTTTCTAAAATTGCGGCAAATGTTCTTCCCACGGCAAGGCCGGAACCGTTTAAGGTGTGGCAGAATTCCGGCTTTTTCTGGCCGGGACGTTTAAAGCGGATATTGGCGCGTCGTGCCTGGAAGTCCAGACAATTGCTGCAGGAGGATATTTCCCTGTATTTGTCCTGGCCGGGCATCCACACTTCAAGGTCATAGGTTTTTGTGGCGGAAAATCCGAGATCTCCAGTGCACAATGTGACCACCTGGTAGGGAAGTTCAAGCCTTGCCAGGATGGTCTCGGCATTTGCCAATAGGGATTCCAGTTCATCAAAGGAGGTCTCAGGGGTGGTAAGTTTGATCATTTCCACCTTGTTGAATTGGTGCTGCCTGATCAACCCTTTGGTATCGCGTCCATAGGAGCCTGCTTCGGACCTGAAACAGGGGGTATAGGCTGTAAATTTAATGGGCAGGCTGGCTTCATCAAGGATCTCTCTGGCATAAATATTGGTTACAGGAACTTCAGAGGTGGGAATCAGGTAATAGTCAAGGCCTTCCAATTTAAACAGGTCTTCCTCAAATTTGGGTAATTGTCCTGTCCCGGTCATGGTGGTTTTATTGACAATAAAGGGGGGTAATGTTTCCTTATATCCATGCTCAGTCGTATGAATATCAAGCATGAAATTAATCAGAGCCCTTTCCAGTCTGGCCCCGGAGCCAAGGTAGAGGGGGAAGCGGGAACCGGTTAATTTAGCTGCCCTGGCAAGATCAATAATGCCTAAGTCTTCTCCGATGTCCGCGTGATCTTTAATTTTGAAGTCAAATTTTTTTGGAGTCCCAATACTTTTTTCCAACCGGTTTTGGGTATCATCCTTTCCATTTGGCACATCGTCGTGGGGTAGATTGGGCAGGGCAACGAGAAAATCATGGATGGCCAGTTCAACGGCTGTCAAATCCTTGTCAAGGTTTTTGATGGTTTCCGAAACGGTGCGCATCTTGTCAATGCTGGGCTGTGCATCCTGCCCTGATTTTTTCATTTGAGCGATATCATCGGAAACTACGTTCCGTTGGTGTCTTAATTCCTCGATATTGAGTAAAAGTGCTTTTCGTTTTTCCTCATTTTCCAGAAAGTTTGAAAAATCTATATTGGCCCCTCTTTTCTCCATCCCTTTTTTAACAGAGTCCAGATTGCTTTTTATATATTTTAAATCCAGCATTGTATCCTAATTGTATCCTTAATTTTATATGGTTTATAATTGCTAAGTTTAGATTTTAAAAGATTCTTCACAATTTTAATCAGATAACACGGGCCTTGTAAACAGTCAACAAATTTTGCAGTTGACAACTGACCACATCTGTATAATGTTTTCTCAAATCTTGTTTTTTTTGCAATCATAAGGAAAGGCAATTATGGAAGAAATGAAAAATACAAAGACTAGTGTACTGACCCAGGTGTCTGACAGGCTTGGTGCGCTGACAAAAGAAGCGCTTGCTGAGAAATACAACACCATTGAAAATAAGTTGTTTGAGTTTGCAAATTTTATGGAAGCTCAACTGGCTTT
>PIVS01000360.1 GCA_003353855.1 Desulfobacteraceae bacterium | reverse complement strand
AACAAAATAGGGGAGTGGGTAAATTGAAAAAAATAGTTATAATTGGGGTTTTAGTATCTTTAATTGGTATTGTTGGGGCAATTGCGGCCTTACCACCACGATACCAAAATATAAAAGACTTGGATGTGATGGTGGCCTATATAAAGCAACACCCAGACATTGCATCTACGTTAAAGTCTATTAACCTCTCAGAACACACCATTTATTTTGGTGAAAACTGCAAAGCGATTTTTGAAAGGAAAGCGATTGTGAAACCTGCCGGATGGGTCGGTCCTGCCGCCCCCTTAGAGTTCAAAAAATTAGACTGTAATGCAACAAAATAGGGAAGTTTAAATTGATCACAGTTGACGTGAATGCTTTAGTGAAAAAAAGTCTTTCAAAAAAAGGCTATGATGGTCTTTGGTGGCCCGAAGAAGGTTGTGATTGTTTTCTTGAAAACCTGATGCCATGTAAAAAGCGCTTTAACCCAGGGTGTAAACCTGGTTACAAAATCCCATGTTTTTTTGGTCTTATAGATCCTGTAATCAGACCAATAAAATTCCCATCAGACGAGTACAACCGGGAGAAAAATCAATGGGTGATAGAAGAACATTATTGGAAATGCCCGGTGTGCGATGCATATCAAGAAAATCCCCTTTATGGTGTAAGCTGGAAACTTAATTTCCACCCTGGCTGCATCAGTTGCGGGAATAGCCAAATTATATATGAATCTGAACTGGTAAACGAAACAGAATAGGGGAAAATATGCTTTTTAATCCATTCACGTGGGGTATCGGATATGCATCTAAAAGGGTGGCGGATAAGGCCATTGATACTTTTGCCGAAGATGAGCTTACCCGAAACCTGAAAAAAGAGGCCAAAGACTGGGGGAAAGATCTTCCCGAAGAAATTAAAATCGAGCCGGAAGTCTTTTTCTTTATACAAAGAACGGACAAGATAGATCCGGGAAACTTTCCTCAAAGGGTTCAGCTCACCCAATACTTAGAAGTACAGGAAATCCCGCCAAAGGAATTGTGGTTTAAGGCGCTCCAGGAATATAGGGAGGACCGCAGAACCGTTTTAAAGGATGAGGCTCATATTTTTTTCAGAAAAGACAACGCCTCCACTGATCCGTATCTGGAAGATCTGGCAGACAGATTTTACAACACCTGTATCCAAACCCCATCGTTTTTTCGAAAAACGGTTATCACGACATTAGAATCCATCAAGAATATCCAGGGCGTAGACGAAAGAGATCTGGCAGTCTGGTTAGAGAAATTGGAATCGGAAACCAAGCCGGACAGGCTAAAAGAAGTACAAAAGTGGTACGATGACCGTGACATTCTTGGAAATTTAAGAGATGCACTGATCATAGTGATTGAAAGGATGGACCAAGATTCCAAAATCTCCTTGGAAAAAATTGACAGGTTAAAGGCCGAGGGTAATTATCAATTGGCCGAATTGTTGGAACCGTTGAACCAGGCGTTTGAAAAGGGTCTGGATAGCTTTGAAAAAGAAGAGGCCAAAGTTTTACAGCAGATAGAAAAAAAAGAGGCCAAAAACAAGATAGCGGTTTTTATAGCCAGCGCTGAAAAGTTTGAAGCGGCATTGCAATTTAAAAAGGCCATTCAAAGGCTTGAGAGCGCATTAAAGCTTGAAAAAGAGTATTTCAATAAAGACGGAAAACGGGTTTCCGATATCCTAAATCAGTTGGGGATTCTTTACGACACAATTGGGCATTATGATAGTGCGATAACGTATTATGACAAGGCCCTGGCTTCAGATCTAAACACCTATGGCCCGGATCATCCCGCTGTGGCAAGGTCCTGGAATAATCTGGGTTCGGCCTGGAAGTCAAAGGGCGAGTATGACAAGGCGATAGGGTATTATGACAAGGCTCTGGCATCAGGTCTAAAAACCTATGGCCCTGATCATCCCGCTGTGGCAACACACTGGAATAATCTTGGTTTGGCATGGAATTCAAAGGGCGAGTATGACAAGGCGATAGCGTATTATGACAAAGCCCTGGCTTCCGGTTTAAAAACCTTTGGCCCGGATCATCCCGCTGTGGCAACACGCTGGAATAATCTTGGTGGGGCATGGAATTCAAAGGGCGAGTATGACAAGGCCATTGAGTATTATGACAAGGCCCTGGCTTCAGATCTAAACACCTTTGGCCCGGATCATCCCGCTGTGGCAACAACCTGGAATAATCTTGGTTTTGCATGGAATTCAAAGGGCGAGTATGACAAGGCCATTGAGTATTATGGCAAGGCCCTGGCTTCAGATCTAACCACCTTTGGCTCGGATCATCCCGCTGTGGCAACACGCTGGAATAATCTTGGTTTGGCATGGAATTCAAAGGGCGAGTATGACAAGGCCATTGAGTATTATGGCAAGGCCCTGGCTGTGTGTGAAAAAATATTGGGGAAAGATCATCCCAACACAAAAATAGTCAAAAGTAATTTAAATTCGGCTCGAAATGAAAGAAAATAGGGGAGGAAAGATGAAAAAGATACTTATTTACGCAGTAACTTTGTTTTTCGTTGTTTTGCTGAATATTGTGTCGGCTGAGGATAGGCGAGTCGATAAATCTTTTTTGAAAATCATGACGTTTAATGCTGAATTCTTATGGGATGGCGTTCAGCCGGAAGAAGGGCGTGATACGATTAATTTTCCTTGGAAAGGAGATCCTGTTAAGGCCGAAAGACACATGAATAATATTGGTAAAATTATTATTCAAAATAATCCTGATATTATCAACTTGGTTGAAGTCGAAAATGAAGACTCTTTAAATTTATTGAATAATAAATTTCTACAGGGAATGGGTTACAAGGCATATTTTGCCAAAGGGAAGGACTCATTCACAGGGCAAGATATGGGACTGTTGACCAGAGTTGATCCAATCGAAAAGAGAATCGTTTATGATAATCGGGCAATAGATTTTAATGGTTTATCAAAGTCGGTCTCAAAAAATTACACAGCAAAATTTAACATTAACAATATAAAAATTTCCCTGCTAGGTTTTCACCTTTTATCTCGGCCAGATGATAGTTCTCGTAAAGCAAAAAGAGAATCACAAGCAAACTCTATTCTTTCCATGGCCATGGATCTTCAAAAAGAAAATTATAAAGTTATTTTATTAGGTGATTTTAATGATTTCGATGGTGCAAAGTGCTGCCTTGATCAAAAAAACAGTCAACCAATAACAACTGTCTTGAGTATGTTGAAAAAAATGGACCCGGACGATGTTTCTGATAACCTTGTTAATGCAGCCTCTTTTATTCCTCAGGGAGAGAGGTACACAGCGTTATATGATAAAAATAATAACGATATAATTGATTTGCCAGGAGAGTATTCATCAATTGATCACATTTTGCTATCACCTATTTTATCGGCTAAAATTGTCACCGCACATATAGATCACAGCTTTGATCCTCGTTATATTACGGACCACTTCCCTGTGATCGTAACCCTTCAATTTTAAAATGAAACAAAATAGGGGAGAGGGATTTTGAAAAGAATATTACTGCTTGGCCTTGCCTCTGGCATGGCCGCTGAAATGCTTTTGGAATTTTTGGGCTTGGGTATTCCCTGGATGAATGGTCTTTTGGCCTCAGTGTCAGCAATCATTGTCCTTTCAATAAAAAATAAAAATAATCACCCTGAGGGATCACCGGCAACCCGGCCCCAGGATGAAACAGAATAGGGGAGAAGTCTGAAAATTGATCACAGTTGACGTGAATGCTTTAGTGAAAAAAAGTCTGTCAAAAAAAGGCTATGATGGTCTTTGGTGGCCCGAAGAAGGTTGTGAGTGTTTTCTTGAAAACCTGATGCCATGTAAAAAGCGCTTTAACCCAGAGTGTAAACCTGGTTACAAAATCCCATGTTTTTTTGGTCATATAGATCCTGTAATCAGACCAATAAAATTCCCATCAGACGAGTACAACCGGGAGAAAAATCAATGGGTGATAGACGAACATTATTGGAAATGCCCGGTGTGCGATGCATATCAAGAAAATCCCCTTTATGGTGTAAGTTGGAAAATTAATTTCCACCCTGGCTGCATCAGTTGCGGGAATAGCCAAATTATATATGAATCTGAACTGGTAAACGAAACAGAATAGGGGGGAATTATGGAAGATTATAACCCGCATCTGAAAGCAGCCTTTTTAGAAACAGTAGAGAATCAACTTGCGGATAACGATCCTCCAGAAACCCAAGAAACATTAAATCGGTTGATTGCTGAAGGAATTTCGGAAGGCGATTCAAAGTTATTTATTGCTCAAGCAGTCTGTGTTGAGGTTTTTGATATTATGAAACACCAAAAGGAATTCAATTTGGATAGATATCTGAAGAATCTAAAACGACTTCCTGATGAACCCAAACAAACTCTATAAACTTGCAAAATTTGAAACAAAATAGGGATAGGGGTCTTTTTTTCAACTTCCGGACTTCCCCTGGACACGAAAATGGGGTCTTTTCTGGTTGCCCGGTAGCATCGAGCTCAAGAAAATTGACCCCTCCTGCAGCACCACCATTTTTGGCGGTAACGGCCATAAGAAATAAAGGAGAACGCATGGATATTCAAATTAAAAGCATAACCGACCAGGGAGTTACAAGAATTGGAGTTTGCGAGTATCCAGAACAAGGCAAAACTATTCTCCTGGGGCCGAAATTAAAAACCGCAAATGAAATTGATCAATTCATTAATGGATTGATTTCTCAACTAAATAAAGCCAGGGTCCAAACAAAAAAACAACTTAAAGAAGATGAAACAAAATAAGGGAAAATAAGTAGATATGAACAGAGTTTCATAGTCAATTAAATTAAGAGAGCTTCAAAAGGAAACCGAACGGGTCCACCTAGAATTTGAAGATGTGGGACCGATTGAACCAGACCCAGAAAATCAGCCTGGCATATTTTATATGGACCCCGAGTATGAGTTTGAATTAAGCTTAGTTGATGACAAAATTCAGGTGTTAATGTCTAATTATTTAATTCAAACAGCCAACAACCTATATATCCCTATTCCATATGAGATGAAAGATTACTGGGAGAAATCTTGTATCACAGGCAATAGATATCTCTCTCGAAGAGGTATGAGAGCAATAAAAAAAGAAATTAGAGAAGATTATACACATTATTTATTATGGATTGCTTCTGTTACAGGTTTGTTAGGCGTTATAACCGGATTAGTTGCGACTATAAAA
>PIVS01000359.1 GCA_003353855.1 Desulfobacteraceae bacterium | reverse complement strand
TCCTTAACATGGGTGAGGACATCCATTCCGCTGATCCCGTCCATCTGTATGTCCAGCAAAATGACATCAAAACTATTAACCTTGAGTGTATCAATGGCTTTTTCACCGCTTGATACGGTGCTGACATGATATCCGTCCCGTTTAAGCCAGCCGCCCAGGGATTCACGGATCACAAGTTCATCATCAACCACCAGGATCCTTGCCTGTTCCATAGATGCCTCCTTTTAGAGAGCGATTGATTTTGGAGCTTGGGAAAGTATATGAATTGAACTAGTTATTGTCAAATAAAGCTTGGTTCTTTTCCATTTCCTAACGAAATTCAACCAGCTGACCAATGGAGTGACGGCGACGGGGAGTCTGCTCCCCTGCCCGATATCCCAATGCCATGAGCACAGCCACTTCAAACTGTTTGGTATCAATGTCAAGAATTGCCTCCACCCTGTCCTTTTCAAATCCTTCCATGGGACAGGAATCAATGCCCATGGATGCGGCCGTGGTCATCATATTGGCAAGCCCTATATAGCATTGTTTGGAGCACCAGGCATAGGCATTCATCCGGGGAAAGACTTCTGTTTCCATGTGGGATCTGTATTTTTCAACATAGGCCTTTGTAAGATCCTCGGGTAGTTCCCGTCTTAAAAAACTATCCAGGACATATTGCTTGGAGGGATCAATGAGGGAGGGTTTTGCCAGAATCACAACCAGATGGCTGGCATCGGTAACCTGGGGCTGACCCCAGCAGGCAGGCCGAAGTCTCTGCCGGATATCATGGGAAGCCAGCACCAAAAACTTCCATGCTTCCATGCCAAAGGATGTGGGAGAGAGGCAGGCTGCCTCAAGGATGGTATCCAACTGGCCGGAGGATATCTTTTTTTTGGGATCAAATTTTTTGCATGCGTGACGAAATTTCAGGGCATCAATAACAGGATTCATGAACTATTCCTTTATTTGTATGAAATTTAAAGATAAGCTGAAAGCCTATTTTGAAGCAAGCATTATTTCAATTTGTCATTCAAAATGATAAAATCTTATGCTATTTTAATGCACAGAATGGTTCCCTGAAGATTGAAATATACCCGTCTGCACAGCTCTATAAAGACAAAGCAATTCTTGCCACGGGAACACGTGTTCTCTTGTGGCAGGCCCATGGAAGTGTTATTCTTTTAAGCAAAAAACTATCATCAGTTGTGCAATTTTTGCCGCAATTTCCGGCTCCTCCGTGGCAACTGCAGCAACAATCGGCACTATTGCAGTTTCCGAGATGACGAAACGCGGCTACAATCGTCCCTTTGTCCTTGGCCTCATGGCGGCAAGAGGAACACTGGGCTTGCAAACCTCAACTGCGGACACCCCCAGTTTTAGCCTGCCTTAGGTTCGACTGTCTCCACCAGGACCCGGGCGGTTCCCTTTTTATAAAACCCCAGTTTCCGGGCGGCACCTGCGCTTAGATCGATGATCCTGTCATCGACGAAGGGCCCTCGATCATTGACCCGTACGATGATTTGTCGATTGTTTTCCAGGTTCTTCACCCGGACAAAGGTTGGCAGGGGCAGATATTTGTGGGCGGCATTCAACCCGTTGGGATCAAATGCTTCGCCGTTTGCCGTCATGTGGCCGTTTTTCTGGTGATAGGTCTCAAATCCGTACCAGGATGCTAGCCCTTGCTGGCGATAGGTTTTAGCCTTTTCAAGGCTCATGGGGACATAACGGTGCCCCTTGACAACATAGGGGGACATTTTCACTTTACCTTTCTTGATCGCTTCCCGGGGTGCCATGCCGTCGATGGATTCGATATCTTTTTGTGTCAGGGGCCATGTATGGGGTGCCATCACCGCCCCGTAGGTAAATTTGCCCACCTTATAAACGGTTTTTCCTGCAAATTTTGTCACCTCATAGGTGCTTGTGACAGCTCCCTTGGCAACCATATAGGTGGTTCCAACTACCCCGCAGGCAGTCAGGCAAAAACAGGTGACCACCAAAAACAAAAACCCGCGTGATATTTTCCAAATCTCTTTCATAATGTTGTATCTTATAACACAATCAGATCAAATTTGCCGTATAAACAAGACCAATACAAGTAACATTTACATCATCTCTTTGATTTTTTGCCGGCAGGTAGAATATAGGGGGAAGGAGGAATGGGGGGAAATAATTATTTATCCATAAAATCTGGAAACTTACCACAAAAGCCGCAATTCAACTGCGTTTTGGAAATGACATGCTTCCTGAAAGCATTAAACAGTTTTCGGCTGGGCTGTTTATAATTTTTCCAGAACTCATCAAGTTTCATATCCTTGCACGAAAGCCCTTTAATATCGTAAACAACATGAATTCTTTTTTTTAAACCATATTGTTTGGCAAGCCGACTTATTAACATGCTATATTTTTTTATTCCGCGTTCCATGGGGTGATGCTTAATCACAAGATAGGTATGGGAAGGGGCGTTGTTGGCAAAGGAATGAATAACCTGCTCTATAAACTCTTCGATATTATTATAATCGGAATATTCTGTGAGCTGAAAATCCTTCCTGGTCTGGAGGGGAACAAAATAGAATCTTTTTTTCAATATATTTTCAAACAGGGAGCAATACTCTTTTTCCAGAATTTAGTATTTTAATTTTCTAACTAGATTACGTATTCCATAGGCGGCTTCCCTCTTTACAGAAGGATCTCTATGGTGTGTATAGTGTGGATAGTATCCCTTACGCCAGTACGAAAAAATTTAATAAGGAATTAGAATTAAATAAATAACACCAAATTATGTTTTCTTGGGTATTGTTCTGTAGTTCCATCGGCCCAGGTAGTCATCAAAAATGATTCTCATGGTTTCCTTAAAATTGTCGGAATATTTTCTTCCTGTTTCATAGATTTTTGGAATAATGTGAGATTTTATTTTCAGGCCCGTTAGTGTTGTTGTCTTGTCAATTAGCTCTTTAACATAATCGTAATTCCTCAGAATTACACCCTTTAAAGATCTTGTAATATGAGGGAACACTCTTTTATCGAATCACGGGCAAATTCGCCTGTATCCTTGCTAACACCGATGTTCACATAAGCCCTATTACATTTTAAATCATAAATGGTATGGGGAATTACTATTCCATCAGCAAGGTATGGGAAATCATGATCATTAACTTCAAAAATACCAGTATTATAGACGTGTCCATCACGGTATAGGTTCACTAAAAGTTCTTTTTTTTGAGTCTACACTGATCACAGGATTGCCCTCTGTGAGATATCTATCTTTTAACTTTGTAATATTTTCAAACTGCGCATTCCGATTCTTAGAAGAGCCAATAGCTTTGTTTTTAACGGCCTTACGCTTAACAAAACTATGTTTTTTCAACAATTTTTTAACGACAGTAACGCTGATGCTGATTCCTTCTTCTTTCATTTTTGCTGCAATTTTTTTATGACTTAAATTGGTCCAACGAATTTTTTCATTCATAGAATCGCCAGCAATATGGTCATCAATAACTTTAAGAAACACATCATCTATATTTTCAATTGTTTCTATTGATGTTTTTCTCCCAGCACCTTTTATTCGGATTCTATTGTTTAAATCCGGGTTCGCATTTTCTAAATCCTGTATACCTCTATATAAAGTTTTTTTGCTGCAACCGATGAGACGGAGAATGTATGCTATCCCACCTCGTGGTAATTTTAATGCCTCTATTGCTGCATATGCTCGCCTATCTTTTTCTGATAGGTTGGAATAAGTATTTTTAATGTGTTCTTCAATTTCAACAGAATATGGTGACAACCTATTTGGGCCAGGTTTAGTATCTTTTCGCATTAACAGCGTCTCATATAATTAATGGTTTGAGCATCGCAGTAATTATCTCATATTTTTTTTAAAAAAGGAAAAGCTTGAAATGGCCTTGAAGAGATACAAACTTAAGGGAGAATGTGGGAAAATTCTCAGGAACCAGTAAAACTATCTACTATCGCCCTCAATCCAATATGTAGCGATCCAACCTGACTTTCAACAGACAGGCAAATTTCAAAGCACACTTTTCAATCAGGCATAATTAATGGACCAAGGAGCTTTTAAATCATATTCTTAATTATGTCAATATTATATTAGTGTCCCAAACCCACCGCCTATTTTTTTATACACCCATCCAAAGCTAAATCGAGGGAATTTTTTTAAGATCGTGCGCCTATTTCGACGGAGTTGAGCTTTCCAAGACCAAAACGCTCATGAGTCTCGATTTTTGGACGCAACTATCCTGGGGCGTATGATATTTACAAAAATTTTGGGAGTACATCTTGGTCATAAGTTTATCCAGAAGGAGCCCAAGCTCCTTGTAACATTGCAATCTGTTTACGTGCCGCAATCAGTGTGTCAAATAACGGGTGGCCTTTGGGCAAGCGTAAAATGGCTGTTCTTCAAAAATCTGACGCTTGGCAAGGTATCTGTATTCCGGGGCATCTTTGCTGTGACACAGCGCATTGGGAACAAAGCAGACTTCTGCCCATTCGCTACCGGTCTTCATCGGTTTCCCATTCGTTTCTTTATAAATCGGGTGCCACTCAGAATCTTTAATTTGGGCAACTGCAATCTTAAAAGCCTGGGTCACATTGCACCCTATTACAAATTCAATCCTGCCAAACCGCTCATTTTCTCCTTTCTCACAGTATTTTAAAAGATCATGCTGGTATCCTGCAGTGTCTGAGGTGAGCCTTACTTTTTCCACGTCTTCCGGAAGGCAATCCAAGGCTTTCTTAAAAACTCTTAATTGTTCAAAACCAGCCGGAACATTGCCGTCTCGGAATTCTGTGTGCAGAATCACTCCATGCTCATACCACCATATATTCAGGGGCTGATATGATTAGAATCCTTTATAGCACATCAGCCTCAAGTATTTTTAAATTTTCTACACAACTGCCACCGGCCAGATTCAATAATACCAGTGATAACACCATTTGCGTGTCGGTCCAACCCTGGCCATTTGTCCTTATCTTCAAATATTTCTCGATGGATTTGGATAAGCCAATTACTTTGGCCAGATCAAGGTAAATCGGCAAACCTGCCAGTGCTGTCATGCCGGTGTCTTTTTTCTCTTCTTCATACTTGAACGCTAATACGCCTTGTGTCATAATATGTTTCACCTCGTTGATGATAGTTTTTTGTTCACACCAATATCCTATCTGCTTGAGCAATCAAGCGCAACGAGGTTTTTTATTTTTTTTGAT
>PIVS01000358.1 GCA_003353855.1 Desulfobacteraceae bacterium | reverse complement strand
GAATCAGGGCTGCCGGCCTATAATCTCAAGAGCCATGACGGGTTCTGGCGGTTTCTCATGCTCCGCCATTCAGTGGCTTTTGACCAGTGGATGGTCAATGTTGTGACCCGGGATAAAAATCTTGATGTGGTATCAAACCTAGGCAAACTCCTGGCAGAAAAATATCCAAATATTCACTCCATTCTCAATAATATTACGGATTCAAAGTCCGGGGTGGCCATTGAAAAAGAGGAGATCCTGATCCATGGTCAGGATCACATTACAGAAAATTTAGGCGAATTTAGCTTTAAGATATCAGCCAACTCCTTTTTCCAGACCAATACAAGGACCTGTCAAAAACTTTATGCCAAGGTGGCTGAGTATGCTGATCTCAAGGGGGATGAGACGGTTCTGGATCTTTATTCTGGCACCGGCACCATTCCTATCTGGCTGTCCAGGACTGCTAAGAGTGTCCAGGGCATCGAAATTGTTACCTCTGCGGTCATTGATGCAAAAAAGAACGCCCAATTGAACAATATTGAAAATTGTGAATTCTTTGAAGGGGATATTAAGAATGTGCTTCCAAAGCTCACCCAGACACCGGATGTAATTATTATAGATCCCCCCAGGGTGGGAATGCACAAGGATGTGGTAAGTCAGGTTCTGGCCATTAATGTTGAAAAAATTGTTTATGTTTCCTGTAACCCAGCAACCCTGGCCCGTGACCTTGAAATGCTGAGTACCCGGTATGGGGTGGTTGAAATCACGCCTGTGGACATGTTTCCCCATACCTATCACATTGAATCCGTGGCTTTGCTGAAGCGAAAATAGGGCCCTGGCTGAAAACCAGAACAAAATAAAAACCGGGATAAAACAAAGGGAGTAGGATTTTGATCGCTACTCCCTTTGCTGTTTTTAAATCCTGCATTATCCCTCTTGGATTATCACATGGGATCATCCAATGGAGCTCTCTGAGTCCTTGCCTGCCTTTTCCTTGTCCACTGGTTCTGCAAACAGACAATTAAGGATAATCATATCATCATCCTTTTCTGAGCTGATACCATAGGGCAGTTTGTTAAAGAGTCGGATCATCCCCTTGTTATGGGGGGAAGTATAGGCGATCAACCCTTTTATCCCATTGTCTTTAGCAGCAGTTGCAAGTTTTTCCTGGAGGATTTGGGCAATACCCATATTCTGGTATTCCCGGGATACGGAAAAGGCAATTTCTGCCATATTGATGATGGTGTTTCTGAAGTATTCTCCCACGGCAATGATTTTTTCAAAACCCAGCTCTCCGATGGTGGCCACAATGGTCAGGTCATTGACAAAGTCTATTTCATAGGTGGTTTCGATCTGATCGTGGACAAAGCTTTTCTTTTCGTGGAAAAAACGGGAGACAATATCCCCCCGGTTCATTGTATAATAATGTTCCTGGACTCCCCTTTGGTCAACTGGTTTGGCAGGCCGAAAGGTGATGGGAATTCCGTTGATCTCAATAATCTGTTCATATTTAACGGGATAGACTCCTTTGATTGCCTGTTTGAACTTACGTTCCACGTCAATGAGGTCCAGCTCCTTGGCCTTGGAAAATAATTCGTCCCTGAAATCGGGATGGGCAATACTGATCAGGGCCATTGCCCGTTCCTGGAGGGTTTTTCCAAACAGGTTTACCACCCCGTATTCCGTGGCAATGAACTGGACATCCCCCCGGGGAACCACCACGGGTATATCAGACAGAGATGGGATTATTCGGCTTTGTCTGCCATGGTTAGAGGTGGAGGTCATCATTAAAATGGATTTTCCATTCTCGGACATGGCAGCCCCCCGGGTAAAATCAAGAAGACCGTTTATTCCTGTATAATTATTATAGGGGAGGGCATCTGCCGCCACCTGGCCGGTGAGGTCGATGGCCATTGCGGTATTCAGGGACACCATGGAATTGTGCCTGGCAATAATGGCGGGATTATTGATATAATCAGAGGGGTGGAATTCTATGGAGGGGTTGTCATCCAGAAATTCATAGAGCAGGTTGGAGCCCACGGCACTTCCAGCCACAAGCTTTCCGTCATTAAATCCCTTTTTTTTGTTGGTGACAACTCCCAGGGCGAAAAGCCGCATGATACTGTCATTAAGGTATTGTGAATGAACCCCGATATCATTTTTATCTGCCAGGCAGATCATGGTGGCCTCGTTGGTGACCCCCAGGCTTGTCTGTAGTGTAGAACCGTCATTTATGAGCCGTGAAATATGTCTGGCAATGATATTGGCTGTTTCCAGCTCCGGCATGGGTTTGATTGTGAGCAGTTCTTCTTCGTGCTCGACAATATAGTCCACATCATTGACATGGATAAAACTTCTTCCTAATACCCTGGGCATGTTCGGATTGACCTGGCAGATGACAAGGTCTGCGGATTCGCAGGCGGCCAGGGTAATATCAACAGATACCCCAAGACTCATCCATCCGAAATCATCGGGAGGAGAGGCCTGGATCAGGGCTGCATTCAGGGGCATAAGTCCCGACTTGAACAATCTGGGAATCTGGGACAGATTGATGGGGGTAATAAAGCGCTGGTTTTTTTTGATTAATTTGGGAGAGGCTGATCCCAGATAAAAAGACCGGATATTAAATTGCTGGGAATGGGACCGGTTGGCAATCAGGGTTAAAGGACCGCTTTCAATGCTGAGAAGCCGAACAATTTCAAGGTCTGTGAACCGGGCAGATGCCTGGGACAGTTCATTGACAAGATGTTGGGGTTCACCGCAGGAGGAGCCGATAAAGACCCGCTGGCCCGGGCGAATATTTTGCAGGGCGTCCTTTGCGCTTGAAAGTTTTTCCACATAGCTGTCGGCCCAGTAAGTTGATTTTGCCATAATATATATCTCCGTTGCTTTAACGGTTAGCTGTATTTAAAAGAGTATTCTTTTTATTAGACATGATAGTAAAAAAAATGTTTTTTGGGAATACAAAATACGAAAAAGATCAATGAAAGAAATCATAAATATGATTAAATTTAAGATTTGTTATCTTTTTCTTGCGCTTTTTCACAGATGTTTGTATCTATCGGGGCAATAATACAGTTTCTGAATCACATTCAAAAAATAAAGAGGTGGGAATGGGTATATATGAACGTAAACAGCGGGAAAAAGAAAGACGAAAAGACGATATTATTGCTGCTGCACGGGAGGTGTTTTCTGCAAAGGGGTTTAACAGTGCAACAATGGAAGAAATTGCTTCTGCGGCAGAACTGAGTCCGGGTACCTTATATCTGTATTTCAAGAATAAAGAGGAACTTCATACCTCTTTGTCCATTAATATCCTAAAACATCTGGGTGGCGAAATAAAACAAGTTGTGGACCAGGATATATCTGTTGAGGAAAAAATTGAGAGGTTTCGGGATGTATTTATTGATGTCTACGACTATGATTCTAATATTTTGATCAATTTGTTTCACCTTCAGTCCGGAGAAACCCTGCATAATCTTTCCGATGAAGTGATGCAGCAGTTGAAAAAATATTCTTCCCAGGCCCATGGTGCCATCATCGACGTGGTAAAGGAAGGGATTGATACGGGTATTTTTATTGACGAACATCCTGTGGCCATGGCTGATGTTCTTTGGGGCTCCTATGCCGGGATTGTGCTTTGGGTGGATTCAAAACGTCTGTTAAACGATCAAAAAGATTTTGTCAGGCCCACCCTGCGGACAGCATTTCAAATTATAATTAAGGGTATGAAGGTAAAATAAGTTTATTTGCAAAGTCTGTGAATTGTCTGGGCATGCCATTCTCCTTTGCCGGAAAAGGTTGGCATGCCTTTTTCTTGCAAGTAATCGGCAATGACGGAAAAGGTGGCTCCCTGGTTTCGCATGTTCTGGATGATGGACATGATTTCGTCTTTGGTGTAGTGGGTTCCGGACGCATAACTTGTGGTGATGTTTTTGGGAGGGTCTCCGGAAATCTTTGTCTCTGTATCTTCCGATACTATTTTGTTCAGGGTATTAAAAAAGTCGGCAATTGCATTTTGCTGCCGGATTTTGGATTCAGCCAGCAATTCGTTGGTAGCGGCCAGTTTTGCAACCTGTTCAGTCAGAGTGGTCGTGTTTTCCAAAATCTCAGGCAGTGCATCTCCCAGTTGCTGTGCAAGGGTTTCATTATTGGGGAAACTGGTGCTGGTCCTTCTGTCAATTTGTATTCTTCTGTCCTTTTGAGGATAATAATTGCCATCAATGTTTTTCCTTGGCAGGGGAATGTCCTTTTTATGGGAACTTCTTAGGTTTTTTAAAAAATCATCCATGACACCTCCTCACTATTCTATGTTGAGCAGACAAATTTGAGTTCTTGAAACACATTACACAAATTACCTGTGGATAATGGCTTTCAGGGGTTGAATTCGATTTATATTATAAGTTATGTTAATAGGTTTTTAATTTCCAAGTCAAGTATATGAAAAAAATTAAAAAACCCATACGATTTAATTAGTGATTTTTTTTAAAAACTATGCACTGGCAACCAAATTTTTTAAAACAGATTTTTTAATGTATTCCGTAATATTAACATACTGAACCGGGAAAAGTCAAAATTTATTACCGAAAAAACCAAGGCAAAAGAGATTGAATGGTTCAGAACCTTGTCCTTTACCAGAATCCCCATTCATTGTTTGCAATAACATAAACTCCCAGAAGAAAATTGGTGACCCCGTTGGCCAGGATGGGGGAGAACAGGTTCTTTTTCTGATAGAGGAGGATGGCATAGATGAGGCCTGCAAATATTCCCGGCAGCCACCGCTGGTTTCCAAGTCCAAAGGCAATGGAAACAAAAATAAAGGAAAACCAGGTAAAGGTGCCAAGGGAGTATCGTGTGAAGTTGGTATTGATGAGAAATCGCAAGGCAAAGGACCGCCAGAATAATTCCTCCATAACAGGGACGATCAGGACCGCCCCAAAGAGGCGGCTTCCCATTAGAAGATAAACATGGGGTCCCCGGGCAAGCTCAAAGGGGTTAAAACCGGATTCAGGACCTATTTTAGGGTAAAAATTTTCGAACCCCACCCAGACGATAAAAACGGCAATGCCTGCCATCACAGCATTCAAATCAAGAGTCACCTTGATTTCATGTTTGACCCTGGGCCAGTGTTAAGATGCAAATACTGTAACGGCTTACCCCAGAATCATTGACAAAATACTGTCACGGTTCAATTGGGCATCACCCCGCCGCAATACCCCGC
>PIVS01000917.1 GCA_003353855.1 Desulfobacteraceae bacterium | reverse complement strand
AAGAATGCAAACAATAAGAAATAGTCCGGGAAAGGGAGTGGTTTTAAGCCTGTTGCCCATATAAACCATTAAAAAGAGGAGCAATGAAGATACAGGGATGATTAAAATCATTCTCAAAATATCATAGGATTCAAGAAAATCCACTTCGAGATCTATAAGATTCGTAAGCAAAGCAAAAGGGGATAAAGGGCTTTCCACGGAAAGAAATTTTCCGGGAAACCAAGGGACAAAAAATGAAAAGAAAATCAACACGGAAAAGAGAAGAAATAACCTGTCAATCCATTCCCAGCTGAAAATTGAATGGAATTTTACACTTGCAATTAATTTGCCGCAATGATGACACTTGCTTGAGTTTAAAGCCAATTCCTTTTTGCATTCGGGACATATGGGAATTTCTATCATCTTTCTCTCCTCCGGACCATACATTATTCAACAAAAGCTTTCATGTTTCGATGTAGCTGTCAATTAAAAAATAAAATTTGACTATTTTTGTTACATTCATTATATTGATCCATGCATGATATCAAGTTTTGATGTGTATTACCAATATATTTATTATATGTTTTTTCCATATGTTTTAATAAAACTCACTCTTTCAAAGATTAAAAAATTGAGTATTTTGAATTCTTAACTCTTTAAACATACAAGGGCTTAAATGGGAAAAAAAACAAATTCTTTAAATAAAGTTATTGATGCTCACTATTCTGAATTGACCGCCAAAGGAAAAAAACTGGCAGAATTTGTGTTATCCAGGCCGGACAAAGCTGTGTTTATGACAACAAGAAAATTAGCATCTGCTGTCGGTACCAGTGAGGCAACCGTCGTCAGATTTGTCCGACAATTGAACTATGAAAGTTATGCCCTGTTTATAACAGCCTTGAAAGAACTCATTGACACTCAACTTACATTGATTGAGAGAAGCAGGCTTGCATCTTCGGTTGTCCGCAGCGAAGATATTGAATTTGAAAGGATCATCAACGAGGATATAGAAAACATCAGGGCCATGAGCAAAAAAATCGATTTATCCGAGGTTAAAAAAATCAGGAAGATCCTGAAAGAATCAGATGAAGTTCATGTTATCGGGTCCAGGCTTTCTTATGCACCTGCTTATTATATGGGCTGGACACTGGCCAAAATAAGAAAAAATGTAAATATTTTTAATGGAAGCGACAGAACAACCATAGACCGGTTAATATTTGCGTCACAGAAATCTGCCGTGGTGTTGATTGCCACATCCAGGTATCCAAACGAATTGGTCAGAATGGGAAAACTTGCAAAGCGTTA
>PIVS01000916.1 GCA_003353855.1 Desulfobacteraceae bacterium | reverse complement strand
CAGGTCATTCGCATCCCGGTGTAAAAATGGGCTTATAAGCCCCTAGCGCCACAGCGCTATGTCTAAAATTTTATCATTGTCTTCTTGCATTCGACCTCCGTTGTTTAAAGTTAAAAAACCCACGAAGGCCCTAATATCAAACCCGTTGTTATGTTTTGCAATGGCAACGGTGATATCCTACGAAAACCTTTTTCAGTCAAGAATTCATTGAAAGGCAAAAATTATCTGCTGAATCAGGTTAAAAAATCCTGCCAGCACCGTGGAATTGCCAGTCAGTATGTCTTTTTCGGAGGTGAAGACTGCGGCTCCTATGCTGACAATTTTATTGCAGCTTTACGTTCAGACAGTTGGGTAGTTGCCGGAGTAAATGCCTGTGATGCTAAGAAGCATCGTGATAACAAACAGGCAAGCACGGATATCCTGGATTTACTGGGGATCTGTAAAATGCTTCTCGAATACAAAGGGAACTGCTCTCCCGCCGGCGTAACCGGTCGACACTATCCAGGTTTCTCGCCCGCAATTTAGTCCATCATGCTGATCATTGTGCGGAACACCTCCAGAAATATACATCTCTGGTTCTCCAGCCACCGGAGAAATATATTGCAACCCTACAGCTTGCCTTGCAACAACAGGTCAAGCTTTTTGTCTGCCTCCAGGAGAATATTCATCAGTTGGAAAAGGAAATTGCTGAACATTTAGCCCAAACTCCTGGTGCTTTTTTGACCAGTATCCGGGGTATCGGAATCGTTTTAGCTGCTGGTGTTTGTGCTGAGATTGGTGATCCGGCTAAACAGAAATCCTTAAACCAACTGGTTTCATATGCCGGTATTGTTCCAAGGATTAAACCAACCGGTGGGGTACAGGGCAAAACTCAAGTGAGAAAAATGGCAAAACGATGTAATCGTATCTTGAAAGACTATGTTGTAAGATCAGGCTATCATATAGGAATAAATGGACCTGAAGAGTTAAAGCTTGATTATAAGCGACGAGGTGCGCAAAGACAACATGCAGATTTTGGCATGAGCAGGCGATACCTGCGGATGGCAATGTGCTTGATGCGAACGTCTCAAACATATCTTCCTAAAAGTTTGCGAGATATAAGGACCCCTAAGAAGGAAAGGGCTCATTATTATTTATTAACCTGGCCTACGCTTCGTAAAAAGTGGAAAAGGATAGGCGCATTAGAGTTTGCATTTGATAAAAATATGCCTTTAGGCCAGTGGCGCAACATTGTACAGGATCTTTATGGTATAGAGCTTGGATTATAAAATAGGCGCAGGCCTGGCT
>PIVS01000915.1 GCA_003353855.1 Desulfobacteraceae bacterium | reverse complement strand
AATGGCATACTCATCGGTGTAGACCAATGTTCCAGGTTGTATAGTGGCCTTTATCAGAGGCTCGATGGTGACCTGCTGAACATTGGGGAGCATTTGAATCACCACCTGCCCACACCGTTCTGAGGCTTTTTTTTACTACGTTTTCTGCACTCTTTGCATTACTAGCGTTGTCTGAGGGTCTTTATATTTACCTTCATCCGCTCCGATCCGAGTGTAACCAGTTAGTAGTAAGGCGGATATCTATCATCATGAGGATCCGTAATGCAAGTCAAAGCTTGTTGTTTTTCACCAAATTCCAAAAGACCCCGAAACGCAACATGAGCCACAGCCTTTTGATAGATAATGCGCCCTTTGGCAACCCTTTAATCCAGATCTAATTTCACCTTACACTGATTGCATTTAACAACACCCCTGAAAACCTTATTGCCGCATTCAGGGCAAAAATAACGGGCTTCTTCATCCTGAATCCATTTTTTTGTGCCAAATTTCCGTCTATAGGGGACAGATCGTAAGATGACCTTTTTCCCCGCAGCCATGGGAAAATTTTCAATATATTGACAGGGAAATTCTTCGCATTCATGACACCCTTTATATCCTTTTTGATTTGTGCAGTCTCTGATCTCACACTGTTTGCAATGCATGAACAGATCATCAGACAAACACCCGTTGCAGCGGATATCTTCTGCACAAAAATGTTCACTGTTGGGAAGCGTGCCCTTGCCCGGGATACCACCTTTGTAAAGCCCTACAAGCCGCTCTTTAAATTTCTGATTCTTATCCCGATGGGCGATATGAATGGCGCAGACACCGCAATAGAGCCCGCAGGGTGAAATAAAATCTGGGTTTTCTTTCATGGCTTTACTCCTCAAGGAAAATAAACACGTCCTTATTTGTGTAATTCGATAATATAATTATAGGGTTGTTTTAAAGTCAACAGGAAAGTATTAAAACACGAATCAGAAAAAAGTCACTCTGGACCGGGCTAAAAAGGCCGCTGTTATAGATTGATTTTGCATGCGATTCCCCGGTTAGGCTATATTGTTTAAAACTATGAGTCCCCAATCCACCATCAAAAAAAAAAAAACCCCGTTGCGCTTGATGACTCAAGCCGATAGAGTGTTGGTGTGAACAAAAAACTATCATCAACGGGGTCAATTAACTATGACACAACGCGTGCTACCATTCAAGTATGAAGAAGAAAAAACTCAGAGCGGCATGACGGCACTGGCTGGCTTGCCAATTTATCTTGACCTGGCCCAGGTAACCGAATTATCCAAGTCGATCCAAAAG
>PIVS01000357.1 GCA_003353855.1 Desulfobacteraceae bacterium | reverse complement strand
GGGCATTTTTTAAAATAAGATATTGGACCAGAAACTCAATATCCACAATCCCCCCCCTGTCCTGCTTTAAATCAAACAAATGGTTTTCATGGGCCAGCCGCTCTTTTCGCATGCGCTCACGCATATCGCTGACCTCTCTTTGCAGGGTTGCGGGATCACGTTCCTTTCCCAGCACCTTTTCCCGGATTCTGTCAAACCGGGAAAAAAGCGAGGTATCCCCTGTAATGGGGCGGGCCCTTATCAGGGCCTGGTGTTCCCAGGTCCATGCCTGATTTTCCAGATACTCCTCAAAGGCATCGATGTGGGAAACAATCATGCCCGAACTCCCCCCGGGCCTGAGCCTCATATCAGCGCCGTAAAGTGTGCCGGCAGAAGTGTGTATGGTAAGGGCATTGATGATCCGCTGGCCCAGGTTTGAATAAAACCAAATATTATCAATGGACCGTTTTCCGCCGGTTGTCATGCCGGATCCGGCCTGGAAAAGAAAAACAAGATCCAGATCTGATTTATACCCCATTTCAAGGCCCCCCACTTTTCCATAGGCCACAATGGCAAATCCGCACTGGTCTTTGGTTTTACCGTCCATTCCCCCAGGCAATCCGTATTTGCGGGTCACAATATCCCAGGAAATTTCAAGAACCTGTGTGAGCACCGTCTCTGCAATATATGTCAGATGATCGCTGACTTTCATGAGGGGATAATTCCCGCTGACATCTGCGGCAGCCACCCGCAGGGTATTGATCTGGCAAAAAATGCAAAGTTCTTCCAGCAGGTATTCCACATCCTTGGAAGGAATTTTTGCCATTCGGTCTGCCATTTCCTTTTCAAGCACATCCTTTTTGGGCGGTGAATACAGGGTGGCCGGATGCATGAGCTCATCCAGCAATACCGGATGCTGGCTTAGGAAAGTAATGATCCAGGGGCTTTTCTGAGCCAGGACAATAAGGGTGTCAAGTGCTCCTTTGTTTTCAATGAGCAGGGAAAGATAACAGGTCCTGCGCTCAATGGTAATCACCAGGTCAATCAACTTATTGAGTACGGATTGAGCCTCTTTTTTTTGACCGGCCTTTTTGACCAGCATCGGCATGAGTCGGGCTAATTTTTTCCTGCCATTGTGGGAGAGACGCTGGGTATTGGGATGGCTGGCCAGGGTTCTTAAGATGGCCAATACCTGATCCGGATCCCCATACCCAAAAACTTCAATGGCATCGGGCACAAACTGGGGATCATGGATATTGGTCCACATTTCCCTGAGATGCCGGGTTTCCCTGTCCGTATTCTCCTCCTCTTCGGTCACCAATAACTGTGAAAAATGACCGTGGACCCGGCCCAAAACCCTGGAAAGCTTCTGGTTAAAGGCTTCAAAGGAATCAAAACCCATGGACAGGGCCAGAATCAGACGCTGGTCCGGCTTGGCGGGTATATCATGGGTCTGGCGATCCTGGTATTCCTGGAGCCTGTTTTCCACCAGCCGCAAAAATATATAGGAATCCTTTAAATCCTGTTTGGTCTCTTCATTGATACATTGGTGAATATGCAATAAATCCAGAACCTTGAGAATTCCATGCTCCTGGAGCCCCGGCTCCACCCCCCCCCGGATAAGCTGAAACAACTGGCCGAAAAACTCAATTTCCCGAATACCGCCGGCCCCCAGCTTGATATTATCTTTAAGCTTTGCATTCTTTACCTGGAGGGTGATCCGATGCTTCATCTCCCTGAAAGAATCAAAGGAGCCATAATCAAAATACCTACGGTAAATAAATGGATTCAATCCTTTCAACAGGGCATGCCCTTCATCAATACTCCCTGCAATGGGTCTTGCCTTTATCATGGCATACCGTTCCCATTCCCTTCCCTGGGCCTGGTAATAATCTTCGAAAGCCCTGGCACTCATGACGAGGGGACCGCCGTCGCCAAAGGGTCTTAACCGGGTATCCACTCGGAAAAAATTCATCCCCCCCCCCATGGTAAACAGTTTTAAAAAATTGCGGCAAAGTTTTGTAAAAAATTGGTCGTTGGAAATGGGATTCTCCCCCGTGGTAATCCCTGACCTTGGATATACAAAAATCAAATCAATATCAGATGAAAAATTTAGTTCCCTGGCCCCAAGTTTTCCCATGCCAAGGACAATTACCTGCTGAAAATTCCCGTTGGTATCAGCCGGATTGCCGAGACGTTGACAAAGATCGTCATACAAAAAGTCTATTCCAACCTGTACACAGGCTTCAGCAAGGGTTGACAGGTCCCCCAGGGTTTCTTCAAGCCCTGCCTCCCCCGTAAGATCCCGCCATGCGATACGGATGGATTCATATAATTTTACCCGGAGCAGGGTTTCCTTAACAAAAGCCAGATCCAGCATATCCCGGTCCATGGCTTTTTCAAGCTTATTAAAATGGGTATGATCGGAATAGGAATGTGAAAGATCCCCTGAACTCACCAATTCCTGATAAAGAGATGGATTCCGGGAGATATTAACAGCAATGTATTCGCTGAACAGCATGACCTTGATTAAAGAAGGCGTCAGGACCAGATCCTCTGTTATTTCAAGCCCTTTTTTTTCAATCCCTTCATAAAAAGAGCCCAGCCGGTTATTTAGAATGACTGACAGGGAGGAATCAAGATTGGGGAAAATGCTGTCAATAAATTTTGGGTCCGGTGTCGGATACATGCGCCTGCCTGATATTAAGGGTTATTATATCCTGATACCATAATCTTGCCAAAAAAAATTA
Organism: Desulfobacteraceae bacterium; assembly: GCA_003353855.1. Taxonomy (GTDB): domain Bacteria; phylum Desulfobacterota; class Desulfobacteria; order Desulfobacterales; family Desulfobacteraceae; genus NBML01. Next base: position 2,498 of record PIVS01000357.1, on the reverse strand, counting down.
GCAAGATAAACCAGAAGTGCTTCCATGGCAATCCCGTGGAAAATTGTGGTTAAATCCTTATTTTCATCGTTTATAATAGCAGGGGACGCCCAGGGTGATCGCAAGTAAATCGAGGGTTGAAATATTGATTTGAGGCAATTTCAACAAGTGCCGACAACGGAGGGGGTGAAGCTCTTTGGTTATTCTGAAAACTTACACGGAGCTTGAACAAACAGGTGTGAGTCCGTCTGCAGTGGAACATATTTTTTAATGAATTATAGCCAAGTGTGTCTTACTATTTCGTTCTTAATCTGTTATTTATTGTTCCGGTAATCATCGCCTTGGATGATGAATTTTAAGGCGGAAGTGAATTACTATAGGGTTATCAGCTCCATTTTTCCTATTTTTGAAATTAAAGAGAAGGCAGCATGAGGCACGGAACAGATTTAACCGAAGGACCTATATTATCAAAACTGATTAAACTCTCCTTGCCGATTATCGGCACATCCTTTATTCAGATGGCCTATACCTTGACGGATGTCATCTGGCTTGGGCGGACAGGGCCTGCAACAGTTACGGCAGTAACCACAGCGGGGTTTTTCCTCTGGCTTCTGATGGCCATTTTTTATTGTACGAAATCAGGGACTGAAGTCCTGGTGTCCCAGGCCGTTGGTAAAAAAGATATGACCATGGCAAGACAGGTATCGGAAAATGCGCTTACCGTAAGTCTTTACGGGTCTATGATCTTAAATCTGATTATCCTTATTTTTTCAGGAACTCTGCTTCAGTTTTTTACCCTGGAAGCAGATGTCATGACCAAGGCAGTTTCCTATTTGAGAATAGTCTCCTTTGGAATGTGCTTTGCCGTAATCAACCCGGTCCTCAGTGCAATTCATATCGGGTTTGGCAACAGCAAAATCCCCTTTATTATCAATTCAATGGGGCTTGCGGTAAACATTGTTCTGGATCCCATTTTTATTTTTGGATTTATGTTTATCCCGGAGCTTGGCGCTAGGGGGGCTGCCATCGCCACTGTAATAGCAAATACGCTTGTGTTTTCCATATTCATATTTAAGTTGAAATCACATAACTCCCTGGTTCCTGGCCTTAAGCTGTTTAACCCCTTGATTAAAAAAGTTCTCAAGAGGATTTTTAAAATCGGAATTCCCATAACAATTCATTCGGTGGGTTTCTGCTTATTCTCCATGTACATTGGAAGAATCGTATCTGTCTACGGGACAATCCCCCTAGGCGTTCAAAACATAGGTGCAAGCATCGAGGCTCTGTCCTGGAACACTGCCCTTGGCTTTTCCACAGCACTTAGCGCTTTTACCGGTCAGAATTACGGGGCTGCAAAGTATGACAGGATCAAGAAAGGCTATTACATCATTCTTCTCCTGAGCCTGAGTCTCGGTCTGATTGCAACCATCGCTTTTGTTTTCTTTGGAGAAGAAGTTTTTTCTTTGTTCACAAGCGAAGAGCAGATGCTCGGCATCGGAATCCTTTACCTTAAGATACTGGCAGTTTCACAGATTTTTATGTGCATTGAAATCACTTCTGCCGGAGGGTTTTACGGACTGGGAAAATCAAAACCACCTTCTATTACAAGTGTCCTGTTTACAGGGCTTAGAATTCCTGCAGCGCTGCTTGTGGTCAATTACACGGCATTCGCCTATGCCGGCGTCTGGTGGTGCATAAGCATCAGCAGTGTTTTAAAGGGTGTTATCGTTGCAACACTTTATTTTCTGACCCTGAAAAAACTCTCAATAAAAGGTTCTGTAAATATCAGAGAAAAGGTATTTGAATGATTCACGCTTAGTCAAATCTTTATACCGATAAAACAGGAGAGCAATACCCATGAATGAAAATGGTCAGCCCTCCTTTCCCAATCTGCTTGCCCCCCTGGACCTGGGTTTCACCACCCTTAAAAATAGAGTGGTGATGGGATCCATGCACCTGGGATTGGAGGAAATGGCCAACGGTTTTATCCGGATGGCAAAATTCTATGCCCAACGTGCCCGTGGCGAAGTCGGGCTTATTGTAACAGGCGGTATTGCCCCCACCAGGGAGGGGGCTGTCCAGTCGCCCATCAGTCCCTTTCCGCCGAAAGCCTTGACAGATGACAATATCATGGAGCTGATCCAAGATTTTGTCATCTGTGCATTACTGGCAAAGGATGCCGGAACTATTCAGGTCTTAAAAATCTTAAGTCTCTTCTCTGAACTCCGGAGTTCAGGAGCTGAGTATATCTTAAATTTGTTTTGGGTAAGCTTCTCAATTTTTTCATAGGCAAAGCTTGCAAGACAACCACAATCTGTGCTAATTAACTAGGTTCGTTTGATAAAATGATTGCCGGTAGAATTTAAATCCGGGAAATGTCCGGATTATTTATATCAACCAAGTTTGAACAGGTGTAAATCGACATGAAAGCATTATTAGCCCTGGAAGATGGCAGAACCTTTCCCTGCAGGAGTTTTACAGGACAGGGGGAAGCAACGGGGGAAGTGGTCTTTAACACG
>PIVS01000914.1 GCA_003353855.1 Desulfobacteraceae bacterium | reverse complement strand
GGTATGAAGTGATCCCAGGGGTCACCTCGGCCATTTCTGCCCCTGCCTATGCGGGAATCCCCGTTACCCACAGGGACCATACCTCCTTTGTCTCCTTTATCACCGGCCATGAAAATCCCGATAAAAAAGATTCCAGTATGCAATGGGATGTGTTTGCCAAATCCAATGCCACCCTTGTCTTTCTCATGGGGGTTAAAAACCTTGGAAATATTGTTAAAAACCTTATGGCAAACGGCAAGCCGGCAGATACTCCTGTTGCCCTTGTCCGTTGGGGAACCACCACTCGCCAGCACACCGTAACAGGCACCCTTGAAACCATTGTAAAAATAGTAAAAGAAGCCGGCCTGAAATCACCTGCCATAATTGTTGTGGGCCATGTGGTTAAGCTTCGAGAGGAACTTGCCTGGTTTGATAAAAAGCCATTGTTCGGCAAACGGATTGTCATCACCCGTGCCCGTGCCCAGGCCAGTTCTCTCATCTCTCAACTGACCAAACTTGGCGCCCATTGCCTGGAAATCCCCACCATCCGGATAACCCCTGCACAGGATACAGCCCCCCTTAAAACAACAATTGATACCTTAAAAAACTATGACTGGATGGTATTTACCAGTGTCAACGGTGTCAAATTTTTCTTTGACACCCTATTTGAGATGGGCAAAGATGTCAGGGCCCTGGGCCATTTAAAATTTGCCTGCATCGGCCCTGTTACCAAGGAACGCCTTGGGGACTACGGCATCGTAAGTGATATCCTGCCCGAAACATACAGGGCGGAGTCGGTGGTGGATGCCTTTTCAAGTATTGATATGCAGGGCAAAAAAGTCCTTTTGCCCCGGGCAAAGCTAGCCAGAACCGTTTTACCCGAAGAGCTGACCCGCATGGGGGCAATGGTAGATGAGGTGACAGCCTATGAAACCGTCCTGAGCGATGATGGAAAAGAAACCCTTCTTTCCATGCTCACAGACAAAGAGATTGATGCCGTGACCTTTACCAGTTCCTCCACTGTATCCAATTTCATGTCGTTGCTGGATTCCCGGGATGCAACCAGGCTGTTAAAAGGGGTGACCATTGCCAGCATAGGCCCCATCACCTCTGATACGGCAAGATCCCTTGGTATTGAGCCTGACCTTGAGGCCACTCCCTATACCATTCCCGGCCTTGTGGATGAACTGCTTGCCTATTATGAAAAACAATAACCTATGATTGCCGGCAACAGATCCATCAATTATTTGCGGATATCCGTCACAGACCGGTGCAATTTTCGGTGCCGGTACTGTGTCCCCTCTTCTCCTT
>PIVS01000356.1 GCA_003353855.1 Desulfobacteraceae bacterium | reverse complement strand
TTTCCATACACATAATAAATTTTTTGGGATATATTTTGTATCTCATTTTTAACAAATTCAGGCTGAAAGTCGGTGTGGGAATAGTTACCGTACCGGGTATCAAAAAGATCCCCTGCAATCACCAGGCTGTCACCGGGTTCCATCAATTCCTTTATGGTCATCCAGGTATTCAGGCTGCCGTGGATGTCGGCGGTGACAAACAGTCGGGTCATGGGGCCACTCCTTTTGTGGGTTCCTTTGGCTTTTCCAAGGCACGGATTCGCTCCAGAACCGGCGGGTGGGAATAATTTAAGAAAACATAAAATGGATGGGGAGTAAGGTTTGCCAGATTGTGGGCACTTAATTGTTTCAATGCCGTGACAAGGGAATGGGGGGCCCGGGTGGTTTGAGCTGCAAATCTATCTGCCTCATATTCATCCCTGCGGGATGAAATCTGCATGATCAGAGAAAGAAACATATCAATGGGAGAAAAGAGCATTCCAAAGAATATCAAGCCTGCATAAACGGAAACATTGTCCACAAAAAAGGCGTGGAACAAACCCTCTTGGGAGATAAAAAGGGAGATGAGAAAGAAAATGATCCCCATCTGAAGGATGCTGACCACCAGGCGCTTGATGATATGTTTTTTTTTGAAATGTCCCATTTCGTGGGCAAGAACCGACACCAGCTCACCAACACTTTGCTGATTGATTAATGTGTCAAACAGGACAATGCGTTTGTTTTTTCCAAACCCTGTAAAAAACGCATTTGATTTCCCGCTTCTTTTGGACCCGTCCATTACAAAAATATGGGACAGTGAAAAATCAATGGAGGCGGCATAGCGGAGAATGGCCTCTTTTAAAGGACCCTGTTCCAGGGGGGTGAACTTGTTGAACAGGGGCATGATCCAGGTGGGAACAATGTATTGTATTGCCATGATGAACAGGATACTTGCCATCCAGCAGTAGAGCCAGGCCAGGGGTCCACAGGATTCAAAAAACCAGAGAATCAGGGATAAAAAAATGCTCCCCAGAGCTGTGGCCAAAAGAATGGACTTAATAAGATCCGTAAAAAATAACCCGGGACCTATTTTGTTAAATCCGAAATTTTCTTCGATTACAAAGGTGGCATAGAGGTTGAAAGGGAGGGATAGAAGAAGTTTTAAAAACAGCAGAATCCCGGTAAATAAAAGACCGGTTATAATTGCATTTTGTCCAAGACCTCTGACAAAGGTATCCAGGATACCAAAACCCCCTCCAAACCAAAATATCAGCAGAATGATAAGGTCGAAACTTGCAGTAATGAATCCAAACCTTGTGTTGACCTTCAGGTAATGCTGGGACCTTTCATATTTTGCCCTGTCATAAACATCTGAAAATTCATCCGGCAGTTGCGGGTTCAGATGTTTAATGTTCAGAAAATCGGCCAGGCTATTGACCAAATATCCAATGATCAACGTCGACAGGATGATGATGGTAATGACTTGATCGGAAAAAAACATGGGTGTGTGATTAGCCTTTAAGAATTGATAAGATCTCTTAATTTTCCTGAACATTTAAATGTCACAACCCTTCTGGCAGGCAGGGTCATCTCTTGATCGGTTGCAGGGTTTCGTCCCTTTCTTTTGTGTTTTTCATTAACACAAAACTTGCCGAATCCACTGATCATTATGTCTTCACCATTTTCAATGGTTTCTTTTATGATTTCAAGGAACTCTTCCATGATCTTCTGGCTAGTGGTTCTGGACAGATCTATATTGTCTTGTATCTTTTCAGCAATGATGGTTTTTGTTAAGGCCATAAAATTTACTCCTGCAACATTGGCTTTTTAAAATTGGGTTTGTTCAAAAAAATATTTACTAAAATACTTTAAAATCGGATGGATTGTCAAGTGCGTAACCCTATATATTTATGTAAAATAGTTCCTGTTTTATCTGAAAAAGGGTTTTGCATCTATGGCTTTTATTTAACAAGCAATAGAATGGAGTGTCTCGGATAAAACATTCATTGTGATGGGTTTGGGCAATATGGCATCAAACCAGGATAGGTTTGCCTTCTGGGTTTGAACCAGATTTGTAAACCCGGTTGCAAGCACAATGGGAATTAAATGATTTATCCGTTTAATTTTTGTTGCCAACTTGGTTCCGTATATGATTCTTTTGTATTATTTTTTTGCAGTGTCCCTGGAATAGGCATGAAGTATGGAAAGTGATTTCCCATTGAAGCTCAATTCTTTCAAGGCCATGACCATAGTACCATGGACCGGTTTTTCATCGCCAATGATGAGAACTTTCTATAATAATTTAGCTAAAAGAGATCTATGGCTGAATTTGATATGATCAAATTTATGATCTAAAATTGCCATGGCATACTTTTATTATTTTAGATGGTTAATTTGTTTGTTAATTTGTTTGTAGTTTGCTATTTGTATGGGGCTTTCAGTGTTCATAGAAATTTAATTAATTTGATGGTGAATGTCAAATAGTTTTAATTATTTAGTTTTAATTATTTAGTTTTACGATGGAGTGGTTATGACAAGAATAAAAGCAATTACTGCCCTGGATGGACGATATGCCGGGCTGACCCAGGAGCTGGCTGAGATTTTTTCTGAATACGGACTGATCAGGCATCGGGTGCAGGTTGAGGTTGAGTGGCTCAAATTTATCATCGGTGATCTTAAGCTGGCTCAGGACGGGGAGTTTGATTTAGGGCCCCTTGATTTAAAATTTATAGATGAAATCGTAACAAAATTTGATACCAAAGATGCAGAACAGATAAAAACCATAGAAAGAATGACCAATCATGATGTAAAGGCTGTTGAGTATTTTGTAAAGGACAAGCTTGATAAGGGCGGTCTTTCAATAATCAGGGAATGGGTTCATTTCGCATGCACTTCCGACGATATTAATAATACTGCCTATGCCTTGATGCTGAAAAAGGGTAAGGAGGTGGCAACTGAGCTTTTAAATCTGTCAGTTGAAAAACTGGAAGAAAAGGCAATTGCCTACAAATCAATTCCCATGATGTCCAGAACCCACGGGCAACCTGCAACCCCTACCACCATGGGAAAAGAATTTGTTAATTTTGCCTGGCGTATTCGTCAGGAAACCATGTTTCTGGAAGGGAAGGATGTCCAGGCCAAAATAAACGGAGCCACGGGAAATTACAATGCCCATTGGTTTGTTTTTCCTGAGATTGACTGGATTGCGGCATCACAACGTTTCATAACCCTCCATTTGAATCTGGAACCCATTCTGTTCACCACCCAGATTAATCCCAACAGCTCATTGTCCCAGGTGCTTCATTCTTTGATCAGGGCGGCGGCTATTCTGATAGATTTCGACCGGGATATGTGGGGATATATAAGCCTTGGATATTTTAAGCAGCAGATTAAAGAGGGAGAAACCGGCTCCTCCACCATGCCCCACAAGGTGAATCCCATTGATTTTGAGAACAGTGAAGGCAACATGGGTCTTGCCATCGCCATGATGGAACATCTGGCCGTCAAACTTCAAAAATCAAGATTCCAGAGAGATTTGAGTGATAGTACTGTTCTTAGAAGTTTGGGGTCTGCATTCGGATATTTTTCAATCGGGGTAAAAAATTCCCTGAAAGGGCTTTCCAAGCTGGAGCTTAATACCCAGGCCATGGCAGATGATCTTGAAAATAATCAGGAACTTCTGGCAGAACCCTTTCAAACTGCCATGCGGGTTTTTGGAGAAGAAAATCCCTATGAACGGCTGAAGGATCTGACCCGGGGACATAAAATAGGGAAGAAAGAGTTGCAGACCTTTGTGGAGGGTCTTGAAAAGGTTCCCAGTGCATTTAAAGACCGTATGGGACAGTTAACTCCGGCAACATATGTGGGCCTTGCTGAAAGATTAGTGGATACTTATTTTAACACAAAAAAATAGGAGAAGCTTCTTTTATGCACCATGAACCACAAGAAAATCTGGATGCTCCCCCTTGTCTTTGCCAAAGAAGGGAAATCTCTGCCCGGGGATGAAACGCCCTTGGCAGGGATTAATGGTTTCTGGACTATTCTCATTGTTGATTTTGAGAATTTATGCCAATAATATTTCCATCGGGTTTGACAATATCAGGTTGGCCAGGGATACCCCCAGGGTTTGAAGGGCAAAGATATCCATATGTTCGGGCGGATTACAGCCATTGCCGGCGTGTTTGAGCGCTGAGCCACAAAAGATGATAGAAACAGGCCTGGCCCCAGGAAAAAATTGTGGAGACCTTTAAAAAGGAGGCCGGATTTCACTTTGATCCTGATCTGGTTGATATCTTTCTGACAAATATAAATGAGTTTATGGGGATTAACCTGCGCTTTCCTGAATAAAGTCCAACAAGGGTGTGTGTTCAGCACTTTTTTTCGGTTTTGGCAACTTTTGTAACCACTGGAATGAAAAGTTACCAATTTTTTCTTGGAATTATGGGTTTTCCGGCGCCATTGGTTTGTTTTGTTACCACTTCTTTAAAGTTATTCAATTTATTCATTATTCACTATCTCTTCTTTTTTTATAAAATAGAATTTTATAAGAGTTTCAGATGGTTAAATAGAAACTAAATAGTTTGGCAAGGTATTTGCTATCTATATTTGGATATGTTGGATACGAGGGATGGGGTCTTGGATAAACCCAGAACTAATACCATACGATAAAAAAACATTTAACCTAAAGGAGTGAAAAATGATTGTCGGAATACTCAAAGAAATTAAACCCCAGGAAAACCGTGTGTGTATGACGCCGTCAGGTGTTGATATGATGAAATCAAGCGGACACACCGTATATGTAGAAAAAAATGCAGGGGAAGGGTCTGGCTTTGATGATAATATGTATGTTGAGGCTGGTGCTGTCATCCTTGATACTCCTGAGGATGTATACAAAATTTCTGAAATGGTCATGCATGTAAAAGAGCCCCAGCCCTCGGAATATGATTTGATTAGGAAGGATCAGATTCTTTTCACCTACCTTCATCTGGCTGCCGCTAAAGGGTTGACAGAGGCGTTGCTTAAAACCGGTTCCATTGGAATTGCCTATGAAACCATTGAGGATAAAAACGGTGGTTTGCCGTTGCTGGCACCCATGAGTGAAGTTGCCGGACGCCTGGCCACCCAGCAGGGGGCAAAATATCTTGAAAGAACATTTGGCGGAAGAGGCCTTCTCCTGGGCGGTGTTACCGGAACACCTTCTGCAAATGTACTGGTTATCGGCGGCGGTGTGGTGGGAATCCATGCAGCCCA
>PIVS01000355.1 GCA_003353855.1 Desulfobacteraceae bacterium | reverse complement strand
GTGGTCAACACCGAATGAGGCCACTCCTATTTTGCAATCCTGGAAGGATTGCGCAAGTTTAAGATCCCCCACAAATTTGAACTTATTACCATTATTGAACTCTATGCCCAGTGGATCAGACAAGGAAAATTAAAGGTCAATTCTGACTGGAACAAGGATATAGGGGCCAAATTTACGGTTCAGGATCCTTGTAATATCGGACGAAAAAGCGGATCCAACAAGATCGTGGATGACCTGCGGTTTGTGATTAAAACCGTGGTGGGCGAGGAAAATTTCATCGACACCGTGCCAAATCGCGATAATAATTTTTGCTGCGGCGGCGGCGGCGGTGCCCTCCAGGCCGGGTTCCCGGATCAGCGACGGGCTTATGGCAGGACCAAGTTCAACCAGATCACTGCAACCGGCGCTACCTATGTCATCGCTCCCTGTCACAATTGCCACGGGCAGATTGAAGATATTGGTGAGCATTATGGTGCTGATTATCACGTGGTCCATCTCTGGACTATTATCTGTTTGGCCATGGGTGTTTTGGCGGATACGGAAAGAACCTATCTCGGGCCGGATCTGGCTGAGGTCGGGCTATGAAAAGGAGGGATGCAATGACCAAAAAAGGTAATGGGTCGGTAATGGTAGTCGGCGCCGGCATCGCAGGTATTCAAGCCTCACTGGATCTGGCAGATTCAGGGTATCTGGTCTACCTCATAGATAAGAATACAGCCATTGGCGGAACAATGGCACAACTTGATAAAACCTTTCCCACCAATGACTGCTCCATGTGTATCATCTCTCCCAAATTGGTTGAAGCAGGGCGCCACTTGAATGTTGAACTGCTCACCATGACAAAGATTGAATCTGTCACCGGTGAGGAAGGGGATTTTACCGTCATTTTAAAGGAAAACTCTAGGTTTATAGATCCGGAAAAATGTACGGCATGCGGGGAATGCTCCAAAATTTGTCCCGTGGAATTGCCCAGCGAGTTTGATGAAAATCTAGGGGAGAGGAAGGCGGCCTTTAAGCTCTATCCCCAGGCCATGCCCTCGGCCTTTTCCATAGAGAAAAAAGACAAGGCCCCCTGCCGTCTGACCTGTCCTGCCGGACTCAATGTCCAGGGTTATGTCCAGATGGTCAAAGAGGGCAAATTCAAGGAATCATTGGAAATTATCATGGAACAGCTCCCTTTGCCAGGCGTGCTTGGCAGGGTTTGTCCCCATGAGTGCGAGGATGCCTGCCGCAGATGTCAAGTTGATGAACCTGTTGCCATCCGGGATCTGAAACGCATGGCTGCCGATAATTTTGATCCCCGTGAAATTGAGATCCCCTGTGCCGATAAAATCGGTAAAAAAGTGGCCATCGTAGGATCGGGCCCGGCCGGGCTCTCTGCCGGATATCATCTGGCAAGAAAGGGCGTGGACGCCACCATATTTGAGGCCCTGCCCCAGGCCGGCGGTATGCTGAGGGTCGGTATCCCCGATCACAGGCTGCCCAGGGAGATCCTTGACAAGGATATTGAAGTGGTCACCAATTTGGGTGTTGAGTTGAAGCTCAACTCCCGGCTGGGGAAAGATTTTACCGTGGACAGTCTGCTGGCTGACGGGTATGATTCGGTATTTTTAGGCCTGGGTGCCCACAAGGGGATTGATCTGGGGATCCCCGGCGAAGAGGTTGACGGGGTCCGCCAGGGAGTTGATTTCCTAAGGGAACTCAATCTTACAGGCACCACAAAAGTGGGTAAAAAAGTTTGCATCATCGGCGGCGGAAACGTGGCCATTGATGTGGCAAGGTCTGCAGTACGGTTGGGTGCCCAGGAAGCCACCATCCTTTACCGCAGGACCCGCAAGGAAATGCCGGCCTGGGAAGAAGAGATCTGCGCCGCTGAAGTCGAAGGGGCAAAGATCACCTATCTGGCAGCTCCCCAGGAAATTCTTGTGGAAAACGGGAAGGTTGCAGGTGTCCGGGTTATTAAAATGGAATTGGGGGAACCTGATTCTTCGGGCAGGCGTCGGCCCATTCCTGTTCCGGGCAGCGAGTACCTAATTGAAATTGACCAGCTCATCCCGGCAATCGGCCAGCGCCCGGATCTGTCTGCCCTTGAGGACCTGGCAGGTTTGAAAATCAGCAAATGGAACACCACCGAAGTGAACCCGGTCACCCTGGCAACGGACAGGGAAGGGGTTTTTGCCGGGGGTGATGTCCAGACAGGCCCCGGGGTGGCAATATCCGCCATTGCCGCAGGCATGGAAGCGGCGGAGTCCATCCTCCGGTATCTGACAGGTATGGACATGGAGATAGGACGGGAATTGCCAATTGTGGAAGATCCTGAATATCGACCTGTGGAAGCCGATACCAGGATCGAACACCGGTATAAAATGCCGGAACTGATTGTGGCGGAACGGGCAGGTAATTTCAATGAAGTGGAACTTGGGTATGGGTTGGAAGAGGGCCAAAAGGAAGCGGCCCGGTGCCTGAACTGCGGGTATTGCTCCGAGTGCATGCAGTGCGTGGATGCCTGCCTGGCCGATGCCGTGGACCATTTCATGCCCCCAAAAAACCATACCATTGATGTGGGAGCCATTATTCTGGCGCCGGGGTTTACCCCCTTTGAGCCTACCCAGATGGTCACCTATTGTTATGGCCACAGCCCAAATATCATGACCAGTCTTGAATTTGAACGGGTGCTTTCGGCTTCCGGTCCCTATGGGGGGCATCTGGTGAGACCCTCGGACAATCAGGAGCCTAAAAAGATTGCCTGGCTCCAATGTGTGGGATCCAGGGATATCAACAAGGGAGATCATTCCTATTGTTCCGGTGTCTGCTGCATGTATGCCAATAAACAGGCCGTGATTGCCAAGGAACACAGTGATGAAGATCTGGATGCCGCCATCTTTTTCATGGATATGAGAACCCATGGCAAAGATTTTGATAAATATAATATCAGGGCTGCCGATGACAACGGGGTCCGCTTTATCCGGTCCAGGATCCATTCGGTATTCCCGGAACCAGGGGATAAATACAGACTTGTCTATTCCACGGAAGCAGGAAATTGTGTGGAGGAAATTTTTGACATGGTGGTGCTGTCCATTGGGCTTGCCCCCAATAAGGATGCAAAGATTCTGGCCGATAAAATGGGCATTGAACTCAACAGCCACGGGTTTGCTGAAACCGGTAATCTCTCCCCTGTGAATACCTCTAAAAAAGGGATATACGTCTGCGGTTCCTTCCAGGAGCCCAAGGATATTCCGGCCTCGGTCATGGAGGCCTCTGCCGCTGCAGCCACTGCCACCATGACCATGAAGGATGACAGATGGTCCCGGACCCGGGAAAAGGTGCTGCCCCGGGAAATTGATTTTTCAGGGCAGAGTCCCAAAATCGGTGTCTTTGTCTGTAATTGCGGGATCAATATCGGCGGAGTGGCAGATGTTCCGGCTGTCCGGGATTATGCAGCAACTCTTCCCAATGTGGTCCATGTTGAGGACAACCTTTTTACCTGTTCCCAGGATTCCCAGGATCATATGAAAGATGTGATCCAGGAGCATGGTATCAACCGGGTGGTGGTGGCTTCCTGCTCACCCCGAACCCATGAACCTTTATTCCAGGAAACCATCCGGGATGCAGGCCTGAACAAGTATCTCTTTGAAATGGCCAATATACGGGATCAGAACACCTGGGTACATATGAATGAACCGGAAAAGGCCACGGCCAAGGCCAAGGACCTGGTCCGCATGGCTGTTGCCAAGGCTGCTTTTGTGGAACCTTTGCACCAGGTCAGCCTGGATATTAAAAAGGCGGTTCTGGTGGTGGGGGGAGGAGTGGCCGGTATGGAAGCCGCTTTGGGTGCAGCATCCCAGGGGGTGGATGTACATCTGGTGGAAAAATCTGGTGTTCTGGGCGGAATTGCCCGACAGTTGAATGCCACTTGGAAGGGGGAACCCATCCAGACCTACCTGGCAAACCTTGTTGAACAGACAAATAGTCATGAAAACATAACCCTATACACCGAAGCTGAAGTTGCCGCTACCATAGGATCCATGGGTAATTTTACTACTACCATTGCAGTAAACGGCAATGAAGCGCCTGGTAATGTGCCCCCAAATGAGATTAAAATTGAACACGGTGCCGCCATAATTGCCACCGGCGGTATGGAATACAAACCCAAAGAATACATGTACGGTGATCATCCCGATGTTCTCACCCATTTGGATATGGATGCGGCCTTAAGGGAAGAGGATGTGAGTGTCACCTCTGCCCGTGCCATTGTGTTTGTCCAATGTGTGGGCTCCAGAAATGCGGAAAATCCCTATTGTTCCAAGGTTTGCTGTACCCACACCATGAAGTCCGCCATTGCCCTGAAAGAGATGGACAAAAGAAAACGGGTGTATGTGGTGTACCGGGATATCCGGTCCTATGGGTTCAGGGAAGATATGTATAAAAAAGCCCGGGAACTTGGGGTTCTTTTTATCCGGTATGACCTGGAAAAAATGCCAACTCTGAGAAAGGACGGGGAGGGGTGCCTGGAATTTTCTGTCATTGATCATGTGCTCCAGATGGAAGTGAAAATAAACCCGGATCTCGTGGTCCTGGCTTCCGGTGTGGTGCCCGGCGACAACAAGGCCTTGTACGAAAAATTCAAGGTGCCGGTGAACAATGAAGGATTCCTGGTGGAGGCCCATGCTAAACTGAGACCCGTGGATTTTGCTTCCGATGGTCTGTTTGTGGCAGGGCTTGCCCATTATCCCAAACCTATTGAAGAGAGTATTGCCCAGGCAAAGGCGTCGGTGGCAAGGAGTATGACAATTTTGTCCAGGGATTCACTCATGGTGGGTGGTGTTGTGGCAGATGTCACCAAGGAAAAATGTGCTGTTTGTCTGACCTGTGTTAGGACCTGTCCCTACAACATTCCCTTTATTCATGCCGACGGGTATGCCGAAATCGCCCCTTCCGAATGTCATGGATGCGGGGCCTGCGTAGCGGAATGTCCGGGTAAGGCCATTAAACTGAACCATTTTACCGACCAGCAGATCATTGCCAAAATCGATGCCCTGTTTGAGGAGGCGGCATCATGAGACAAAATTTTTTTACAAGATATTATACCGGGATAAAAGGAGGGTTGATATGAACCAAGAATTTGAACCCAGAATAATTGCGTTTTGCTGCCAGTACTGAGCCTATGCAGCCGGGGACCTGGCAGGTTCCATGAGACTATCCTATTCTGCTGATATAAAGATTATTCAGGTGC
>PIVS01000913.1 GCA_003353855.1 Desulfobacteraceae bacterium | reverse complement strand
GCACCGGCTTCAAAGGCCCCCAGGATTAAGTACCATTTAGAGAAAAATCCGCAGGTGGGCGGAACCCCGATAATGCTGAACCCGGCCAGGACAAAACCGGCCATGGTCCATGGCATTTTTCCGAACAACCCTTGCAAATTTGTATAATCAACATCCTTGACCTTATAAACAATATTGCCAACCGCCAGGAACAGGGCAAAGGTCATCAAAGCATCATTTGCAATATGTAGGATGGCACCGGTCATTCCCAATTCGTTGCCAAGCCAGGCCCCTCCCACCATGTATCCTATTTCACATACAATAATATAGGTGAGCATTTTTTTAAGGTTTTTCTGGGACAGGGCCATGACCCCCCCGAACAAAATCGCAATGGTTCCGAGCCAGACCACGGCCTCGGCCAGGTTGAGTTTTTCAAATATGTAGTCAAGGCCAAATACAGTGATCATCAAACGGATCATCACATAGACCATCACCTTGGTCATCAATGGCGCCACAACCCTACTAAAGGCAGTGGGTGCATAGGAGTACGCATTGGGCAGCCACACATGCAACGGGAACAGGGCCATTTTAATCCAGACACCAATGATGCACAGGATAAATGCCACCAAAACCGTAGAAGAACCGGGAAGTCCCGACAGGATCCCTGCCACATCCATCATGTTCAGTGATCCGGTTATAATATAGATATAGCCGACACCCAGCAGATAGAAAGAGGCTCCGATAACGCCGATGAACACATAATTTAAGCTTGCCAGGGGCCCACGGTCACGGTCCCCTAAAGCAATCATGGTATAGGAAGTCAGGGAGGTGATTTCAATAAGCACATAGAGGTTAAAAAGATCACCGGTTGCCACAACCCCTAAAAGCCCCACAACAAACAAAAGGTAGGCCACATAAAAAAATGCTGCCCGGTCAGATGTTTCCTGCTCAACATTTTTATAGCTTGCCACAAGGTTGAGAAAGGCAATGGAAGACACCAGCACCAACACCATGGCATTTAAAAGATCAATGCGGTATTCGATGCCCATGGGCGGTGCCCAGCCGGCCATTCTATAGTGAATGGTGCCGTTTGCAATGACCTCCATCAGAACATTGACCGAGGCAAAGGTTGACAGACCAAGTGATACAAGGGCAATGGGGTAGGACAAGCGTTCTTGGATCCATGCTGAAAGACCCGCAAAAAAAGCACCCAAAAGGGGTGCAATAATGAGTATTGCTGGATAATTGTTCATAGTCTATTTTTCCGATAAGCGCATTCTGAGTTCATCTTCTTCCAAGGTCTGGTACCGCTG
>PIVS01000024.1 GCA_003353855.1 Desulfobacteraceae bacterium | reverse complement strand
AATGGGGATAAAAACCTTATAGACTGGCTCCTGCAATTTTCCCCCCCAAAAGAGGGAGAGAGTTTTGCCCGGACCTTTCTGGGGAGAATGCTCTTTTCAGGAGAAGATGCCACCAAAAAGATAGGTATGCTTTCCGGGGGGGAAAAAGTTCGCTGCATGCTATCCCGGATGATGCTTGCCCAATCCAATGTGCTGGTGATGGATGAACCCACCAACCACCTGGACCTGGAATCCATCACCGCCTTAAATGACAGCCTGCTCAGATTCAAAGAGGTAATTCTTTTCACCTCCCATGACCATGAATTTGTAAACAGCCTGGTAAACCGGATTATCGAAATTACCCCCACCGGGATCATTGACCGGCTCATGACCTTTGATGAGTATATTGAAAGCACAGAAGTTGCAAAAACCCGGGAAGCCATGATAAAAAAAGCTGCCTAAGAATGGAATGATCCTGTAATTATTTTTTTGACTATCTGGTCACACGACATATATTAGGGATTGCTCTGGAGGATTATCAGGGCAACCCTTAACTATTTTAAGAAAGAGGATTTGTCTAATATATAAAATATAGAAAGGTCCATCATGCAATCTCAAACAAAATTATCTATATCCAACCATATTCCATTTTTAATCCCCCTGCTCGGAATGCTGGCGGCCTTTCCTCCCTTGGCAACGGATATGTATCTGCCGGCCATTCCCTATCTTGAAAAACTATGGGGCGTTGATCTGAAAACAATTAACCTGACCCTGGTCTTTTTTTTTTAAGTTATAGTCCGGCCCTGCTGATATATGGCTCCCTTTCCGACCGGTTTGGCAGAAAAAAACCCCTGATAGCAGGAATAAGTTTATTCATTATGGGCAGTCTTTTATGCGCGGGCGCAGAATCGACACACGCCCTGATTTATGCCAGAATCCTCCAGGGCATAGGGGCAGCCGGGCCCTCGGCCCTGGGGTTTTCCATTACCAAGGATCACTTTACAGGCCCGGAACGTAATAAAATACTGGCCCTGATCGCTATTATTGTTTCCATAACACCCATGCTGGGACCAACATTGGGATCCTGGGTCATGATGCTTGGCAGCTGGCAAACTATTTTTATTCTCCAGGCAGTCGTTGCAATCATTTGTATTGTTGGTGTTTTCCATATGCCTGAAACCAATACAAGTCCACGGTATATTCCCCTAAAAAAAATTGCAGGACCCTATTTATCCCTGTTCCGTAATCCACGTTTTTTAATCTTCACCCTGGTGTTTGCCATCGTAATGAGTCCTTTTTTTGCCTTTATTGCAGCTGCGGCCGATATTTACATCGTCGGTTTCAAAATATCGAAACAGGCCTTTGGTCTTTTTTTCGGCCTAAATGCCCTGTCTTTCATGACAGGCTCCTTTATCTGCATGAAGCTTGTAACAAAACTCAATGATGCAATATTGTTCAATCTTGGATTCGGCAATATAATAATTGGAGGCTTGCTGCTCATAATACTCCCCCATTCACATATCTTGTCTTTTACAATCCCAATGTGCCTTATCGCCCTTGGCTTTGGCCTTAGCCGCCCTTTAAGCATAAACCTTATTTTGGAAACGACAAACAATGATACAGGCTCGACCTCTTCATTAATGATGTTTATCAATTTTCTTTTTGCTGCCCTTACCATGTGGTTTATCTCCTTGTGCGGGGAATGGAAAATGATAACCATCGGTTGCCTAGCCGTGTCGACAAGCGTTATAGCCATCGTTATCCTCTGGAGCATGTTAAAGCAAAACAAAAAATAATCCCCTGAATTTCAGGGGAAAAGCAGGGCCGGGCTTAGCGGATTTTTAAAAAAAATTTAGGGAGCAACCCTTAATAGTGGGGAGGTTTTTGATTTGCCGGAGCATCAATTCTTGAGGTAAATTCGGAAAACTCCTTGCCCTGTTTTGTCAGGAGGTCACAGATCCTGGAAAGCCGCTGGATTTCCTTTTGCTGCTCATAAATCACATCATTCAGTTCCTTGATGGTCTGTTCCTGAAATTCAATCTTCATTTCAATTTTTACCAGACGTTCTTCATTCATTTTTCTTTTTCCCTCCGGCGCAATGGCCAGGGTAATACAGGTGTTAAGGTTTTACCCCAAGCCAGATGGTATGCTTGCTGCCCTTCCCGGATTTTCGGGCTCTCACAGAGACAATTTCGGTTTTAAATCCAACACGCTTCAACCGCAGGGTGAATGCCTCGTCAACGGCGGAAGACCAGACAGCCAGGACTCCTCCCGGTCTGAGGGCATTAAAAGAAGCTTTTAAACCAAATTTGCCGTAAAGACGATCATTGGACTCCCGGGTAAGCCCTGAAGGCCCATTATCCACATCCAGCAGTATGGCATCCCAGACAGATTTTCTTTTTGCTATTGTTTTTACCACATCCTCCTCTTCCACCCTTACCCGGGGATCATCCAGAGGCCTGCCGGCAAGGTGCCCCAGGTGATCCCGGTTCCACCTGACAACCGCCGGGATTAATTCCGAGACAAAAATCTGGGTATCTGAACCTGATTCTTCAAGGGCTGCGGCCAGGGTATAGCCCATGCCCAGACCCCCGATGAGAATTTGCCAGGGGGATTTTTGATTCAGGCGGCTGCATGCAAGCTCGGCCAGTGCTTCTTCAGATCCGTGGATACGGCTGTTCATCAATTCTGTTCCTGCGGTCCGGATGGAAAATTCCCGGTCTCTCACATGCAGGGTGACCTCGCCTTCAATTCCCGGAACTTTGGCCCGGTCGATGGCTTTCCAGGGGATCACGCGGTTCTCCTCAATTTACAGGAAAGTCGCCCGGTCTGACTGTTTTTTATATATTTATTCCATTTCATGTTCCAGTATTCATTCCTTTTAGGGTTGGATCTTTATTTTGCAAAAAAATATATCAAATTTTGAAAAAATTAGAAATATTTTTCTTGTCATAAAACTGGCCCGGTAGATTCCCTTTGCTTTATCCGCCCAGGTATAGTTTTCTGACAGTGTCGTTTTCCAGGAGTTCCTCACCGGTTCCGGTAAGACGGTTTCGGTCCAGTTCCAATACATATCCCCGGTGGCTGATGGACAGTCCTTTTCTTGCATTCTCCTCGACCAGCAGGACGGAAGCCCCATTTTCAGCTGAAAGCGTGTTCAATGCATCTGCACTTTCCTGAACCTGTATACTGCTGTCTGAAATCTGGCCGGAATCATTTTTAACGTCTGAAACATCCTTTGCAATCTCTGCCGAAACAATGGAACTTTGGGTGATACTTTCCGTTACCTCCTGGATACCCAGAAAGACATTGGAAACATTGCCGGCAATTTCGTTGGTAATTTTTGATTTGCCTTCAATGGCCTGTGTGATGTTGACAACCTTGTCATTGACATCATTTATCACGGTGGAAATTCTTTCAATATTTAAACAATCTACTTCAACTGACTGTCCTTGCTGCCGCGCCGATTGAAGCCCGTGGAAATAGTCTGTTCTTCTTCAAGCTCTGACTGGCAGCTGATGCACAAACGAACGCCGGGGACGGCTTTGCGGCGGGCTTCCGGAATTACATACTCGCAGGCCTGACAATGGGTTAAACCTTCACCATCGGGCAACCGGCTCCTGGCCAGTTTTACTGCATCCTCCACGCTGGCGTCTATTTGTTCCTGAACTGCCCCGTCACGGGACCACCCTCCTGCCATAAGCTGCTCCTTTTCAAAAATATCACATCCATTAAATTATCAAAATTATGCTCACAACAAAAGTTGAATCTTTCCCTAGTTAAAAATCATCCCTTCAACCATTGCTTTTTTCCCGCGGAATTGGGTATCCTGTCCCTTCAAATAAAATTGATTTTATTGTGAATCCGTGATCCGCCTGCTATATTTGTGAGGTGGACAATGGTGGGTAGTATAAAATAACAAATGGCCCTGGAGGGTCTGTATTCAATAAAAAGAAGGTATAAATGAACGCGTTTACAAAGTTACCATTAACCAAATCAATGATCGAGAACCTGGGTACCATGGGGTACCAGGAGATGACACCGGTCCAGGCGGAAAGTTTGCCCCATGTGCTTAAGGGTGAAGACCTGCTGGCCCAGGCCAAGACAGGCAGCGGTAAGACTGCGGCCTTTGGAATCGGTTTGCTGCACAACCTGAATGTGAAACACTTCCGGGTCCAGGCACTGGTCATGTGCCCCACCTGGGAACTGGCTGAGCAGGTTGCAGGCGAGCTGAGGCGCATAGCCCGGTTCAAGCACAACATCAAGATTGTGACGATCTGCGGAGGTGTGCCCTTCATGCCCCAGCGGATCTCTCTGGAGCACCAGGCCCATGTTGTGGTAGGGACTCCCGGGCGCATTGAACAGCATTTAAAGCGTGGGACCATGAATCTTGATAACCTAACCACACTTGTTCTGGATGAGGCGGATCGAATGCTGGACATTGGATTTGCCGACAGCATTGAACAGATCATGGATTATGTGCCGAAACGTCGCCAGACCCTTCTTTTTTCCGCCACCTTTCCGGAACCGATCCTTGAATTGAGCAGCCGGTTTCAAAAAAATGCACAAAGGGTTGTGATGGATGTTGAACACGAAGAAAATGTCATTCACCAGCACTTTTACGAATCCGACTGGGAGGCAAAACCCGATGTTGTGGCCCAGATTTTGGATACCCATAAGCCTGCATCGACATTGGTTTTCTGCAATACCAAGCAGCAGTGCAGATCACTGTCGACCTTCCTCAAGTCAAAGGGATTCCCATCTCTGGCCATCCACGGAGACCTTGAGCAAAAGGATAGAACAGAAGTGCTGGTGCGCTTTTCCAATGGCAGCACCCCCATTCTTGTGGCCACGGACGTGGCAGCCAGGGGCATTGATATCTCAGGGCTCAGCGCGGTGATCAACTTTGACCTTCCCTTTGAATCCGAGGTCTATATCCACCGCATCGGCAGGACAGGACGGGCCGGGAATGAGGGGATGGCTTTTTCCCTTATGACACCCAAGGAACGCTTCAGGCTTGAAGATATCAACGTCATGATGGGCACTTCTTTTGAGGTGTCTGATGTTGAGGAGCTTGAATCCTCAAACCAGGCCCCCCCCCCTCCCCCCATGGTTACCCTCTCCATCAACGGAGGGCGAAAGAGCAAACTTCGGCCCGGAGATATACTGGGGGCCCTGACCAAGGAGGGAGGAATTGCCGGAAGCTGTGTGGGCAAGATCAACTGCTTTGATTTTTACTCCTACGTTGCCATTGACCGCTCAGTGGTGGATAGGGCAGAGGAAGCCCTCTCCACAAAAAAAATCAAGGGGCGGCACTTTATTATCCACAGGCATGAATAGTAACCCCCAAAAAAACCACCGTATTTATTCGGTGGTTTGCAGCACGGGTTTGTTTACAGCCACCGGCAAACCCGTTTCTTATATAGCTGATAATCATTGCCAAAAATTGATTCAAGAATCCTTTCCTCAGGTTTGATCTGAAATTGGGTCATATACAAGAGAAAAAACATCAATGGAAAAATCATACCGTTCAGAAAATATTTTCATGCGCAGCAGGTCGGCACCTTTTCTCCAATAAAATGTCATTAATCTCATCCTGGAGTAGCTTAATCCGTTCTACATTTCTTTGAGCCCTGTCCATTGAACGTTTCCAGGTTTCATCCGGAAGGTTTTTAAGTTTTTTTACCAAAATATTCAATGTACCGCTGAATATGGAGACAGGGGTCTTTAATTCATGGGACAAATGATTAATCGCCTTGCTTTTGGCCCGACTAAGGCTTGTTAATTCTTTATCTCTCTTGAGATATATCCCGGAATCTTTGCAGGTATTATTTACAATCAGCGGTTCTCCTGTTTTGACAACCCCACCCGATGCCATGCTGATCCGAAGCATTGCTCCATTGCTTTTAGAGATCCGTTTTTCTCTGGTAATATCCCGAAAAATAACAAGTTCTCCGGATACCCCCATTTCGGATTCTGAAAAAACAGTCCCCCTGGCAATCACATCGATGATTCTGCCATCCTTTGATAATCTTTCCTAAACTCATGCTCGGACAGACAACCCCTGTCTGTGAACTGAAGGATCGGCAGAAGACCTGGTCTCTGTTTTAAAAAAAACAGTTTCTGAAACTTGCCCACGGTGAAAAGAGATGATGTTTGGAAGCGGTCTGAAATAGAACTCAGATATTCAAACAATAGCCAGTTATGTAGCCGGTCTTTTTAGGCCTTTCTTTTCGCTTTGTCCGACATCACAAAATCAAGATTACAAAATCAAGATTACAAATGATTTTGAGGCAATTAATTATACAGACCTGTTTATCTTGTAAATTTAAATGATATCTGACCAGATTAATAAAAGATCTGGTTCAATGATTTCGTATCAATATAATTTTTGCCTGTAAAGTGATTTCAACAAATCGACTTGTGTGAAAATATAATTTATTCAGAAACTATCTATCAAAATAACCTTTATTGGAGTTAAAAACCATCTTTTGGGGTAGCACATCCTGAGCTTCTGGAATTTAAATCCAGAAGTCAACAAAAGTCAACATCGTATGTGTTTGTTTTTAAAATCCATTTTGAACTATATTGTAGCTATTCTCAGAATGGACACTTCAAAATACCCCCGGATACCTCTCAGCTTGCAGCCATCCACTGCAAACATTGCCCTGCCGACAGGAGTAATCAGGCAGACTTCATAAATGTTTCTATTTTAAAGAGGTCTCAACTGGCAGATTCTTTACAAGCTTAAAATTTACTGTTAATGATTAAGGGAAGATGAACTTGATCCAGTTATATTAAAAAATATGGGATTTAAAATGGGTATATTAGACAAAAAAGAATAGCTATGGAAACCCAGGATTATTATCAAATATTAAATATTTTAAAAGATGCCGATATGACTCAGATAAAAAAAGCGTATCGGGATCTGGCATTTAAATATCATCCGGATAGAAATATGGATGACCCTGCTGCACTTGATACGATGAAACAGATAAATGAGGCTTATGCTGTCTTATCTGATTCAAAAAAAAGGCAGGATTACGATTTTTTGCGGAATCAATATGGTTCTGCTGATGCATATACGCAGTTTCGGCACAGTTATTCTGACCAGGATATTTTTAAGGGAACAGATATTCAAAAAGTGTTTGATGAACTGGCTCAGTCTTTTGGGTTCAGAAATTTTGGCGATATTTTTCAACAATTTGATGGTGCTGGAAGTAAAAAATTTAAATTCAAAGGATCTAATTTTTCTATGAGAGGCGGATTCTTTTTTGGGACCATGAATTTTGGCAAATCTCCATTAAAGAGTTCGCTGCCCGGAAAAATGGGTTGGGTTGCCCGAAAATTGCTGCAGAATATATCAGGATCCAAAATTCCGATTCATGGGAAAGATCTCCATGACACTATTCAAATTAATAAGGATTTGGCGGAAAAAGGTGGTCCTTATGCGTATTACCACACATGGCAATCAAAGAAGCTGATGTTAACTATCCCATCCAATACCCGTAATGGGCAACAGATTCGTCTGAAAGGTATGGGTGTAGAAGGCCAGGGGGGAGGGAGGACAGGAGATCTGTATCTGAAAATAGAAACGAATCCATCTATAGTGAGTAAAATTAGAAAATTTCTGCCATTTTAAGCCTCCCAGCGAATTCCATTTTTTTTATAAAAATACAGGGAAATCGCTGTCATTAAGAGATTAAAGAAAAAGGCAAGCGGGAGGATCTCTTTCTCCTCTTCCTCCATATATTTGTATTGTATCATAATCATCCATGTTTTCCAGGGTTATGGGCAATACAAAATTTACCAAGTCCTTTTTGTTTTCTAAAACATGAACCTTCATATTCTCTGGAATTTCAATACCATTCTCTTGGAAATTTTTTTTGGGGTCTGCCAATAACTTTGGAAGTTTTTATTTATCGCACACCTGCAATAATCTTTTTGAGCGTAATTGAGAGTCTTCTAGTGAGAAGTTATATGCAAATATAAAATGAACTAATTACAACTTTTTTTAATGTAATTGCAAATTGTGCCGGATTTTTTCAAATATCAAGCCCATGGATAGAGGGCCGGATTGCACGGCGTAGTATCACCCCATAATATTAATTAGCTTTAGGGAATCATTGAACTTCGAGAGTCAAGTATCCGACCTGATCCACTCTTATTATTGTGATACCTTCGACATTCAAATCAGATATGCGCGAGCCTGTCTATAGCTCCATGGCCATAGCTTTCTCATAGTTCCAGGGCATCCATCGGGAAGGCTCTTTGAATAGCGATGTGTGTCAAGCAAGATGTCGCCTTTTCCTAAAATAATTTCTCAAGTTTACCGCAAAATATCCTCGATTCCAATTTCTTGTTTTTCCTGACCATCTTTCAGGATGCTTTGATTTAGCTTCCTGATATACATGCTGACGGTTTACAAAAATATTTTTATCCCTGCCAGTGTGCCTGTCTTCTGGCAGGAATAAAATAAATACTGCTGTGCAGATGCTCCTTATTGTACCAGTGAATAAAACGATTGGCCCACTCCCTGGCTTCACATATGGTTTTAAATGGTTTGTCCGGATATTCCGGTCGATACTTCAATGTCCGGAACAATGATTCTGAGTATGGATTATCATTGCTGATACTAGGTCTGCTCCCTGATCAGCAAGCCTTGGTACGATCTGATTTGGATTGGACTCAGCAAATTCAGGTGCTTCTAATACATTGACTATCCGGGTCTTCTCATCATCATATAATTTGTTACCAGGGGCGCCTCGGGACCCTTTTTGGACATGCTGTAAAAAAGCGTTTCAATGTCTGATTCATTTTTGCCAAGTTTCTTTGCAATGGCGCCCGCAGGCTCAGGAAACAGGGTAAGGGCCATTGCTGCGTCTGCCTCTTCAGGCGTAAACAAGTGCTTTAATATCCTGAGTTTAACCCCTGAATCTGTTGCAGGATAACTCGCTGGAAGGTTGTCAAGGTGCTTTGCCAGTCTGTCATATACATCCTTCATATTTTTCTCCTTAGTTATTCTTTCCAAACCCTATTTATCAGTCGGTACATTAATTTTCATCACCCATTTTTTTGGGGGGGGGAACGATTTGTTCTTGTATTTTTTTTATTCTAATGAATAATGGAATCGTTATAACTATAAAGTAAGGTATCAAATGTTTATTAAAAAATATTCTGAATTTCAATGTATCATATCAACGTTTATTCACCCATTATCAGATGTCGAGACTCCCAGGTCAAAGATTTGGTCCGCTTCGTTCAGGTTGGATCAGGATGTGTGTCCTCTATTTCCTTATATCAATGCGGCATTAGATGAAGCCGTGTACTACGAAAAACCGGAACATGTCAGGTTTTTATTTGATGGGTATCGCTGCTTTTTGTATCCTGATATAATTGTCGCACATTTCTTTGAGAGCAAAATAGCAGCAAAGGATTTTATTGCCGGTTTAATTGATTTTCTGAACGATATTCATAGTCAAAAAGAAAATATCAGACCGAATTATGATCAAATAAAACAAGTACCAATAATAGACATATTAAAAATTCTCCCAAAAACCAATTGTCAAAAATGTGGTTATTTATCCTGCATGGCATTTGCTGCCGCTATTAGTAAAGGAAAGGTGTCAGTAGACAAATGCCCCGACATAGTTTCACCTATCAACGAAAATGCTGTTTATCCTATTTTTGACAACAATGGGAACCTATTAAATTCAGTTTCTTTACAGATCAATACATCTAAGTTGAAAAATCAAATCCAGGAACAACATGAACAAATACTTATGTTAGAAGCTTCTCTTAGGACTAATACGCAAAATAAAAAGCAGTCAGACTCTCCTTTGGTATCTGAAAAAAATAATTTCGGTCTCACAAATAGAGAAATTGAAGTACTTAAGCTGATCGCCCAAGGATATACCAACAATGAAATATCCACTATTTTATTTATCAGCCCCCATACAGTTAAAAGCCATATGATAAATATTTTTAATAAATTAAGTGTAAACGATAGAACTCATGCAGCGGTGTTGGCCACACGAAACGATATTATATAGACCTTTCCGTGGTATTCTTCTTTGAGAAGGCATCATCAGGTAGTCAAAATGCGATTATATTGACAATTGATTGTGGGGTAGCAAAATATAATTTTGGCCACATGATCTTCAAAAACATGCTGCAACATATGCATCTCGGTCCGGCACACCGCTTGAAATTGTCAGTAAGGTGCTGTTACGCCATTCAAATTTGTCCACTACCCAAAGGTATCTTAGAAAAATTAGTGACTCAGAGGCCATCAGGTGGATTGATAATTTGCAAAGAAAAGAGGCGATTTGATAAAAAAAAAATTAAAGAAGTAGCATCTTCTAAAATATTGGCAGCTGAGAAATAACACCATGACTGAATTCTGCTTTGGAATGTTTTTGGATATATCCTTCTATCTGGTTCCAATACCCTTTATCATCTCGGATTTTTTTACATTCAGCACAAATTGGAAGCAATCCACTTAGTGTTTTTACCTCAGCCAGTGCTTCCTGAAACTCTTTGTGTATTTGGCATAGAGGTTAGTATCCATTTCATTCCACCCGATCGGAGGCTGAGCCGGACCCCCGATTGAAATAATTTTTCTGTTTGGTTTGCTTGCGAATCTCGTATTTTTAACCATTCCCCCACAATAGATCAGAGTTTTCTATTATCTGGTATGCTTCGTATTCGAATATGTTTTTGCATTGTGAACTGATGTAGATAAATTGATTCCTGCCATCCGGCCAAAAAATATAATCACAAAGAGCACAAGCAATAGTGTTGACAAGACGGTCATAGCGTTGTTTACTTTCGAACAAGTCTTTCTCAGCCGATTTTCGCTGCTATCGTTCTTTTTCAAGCCCCCTTGATTCTTTGTGCCATTTTTTTTGGCCGGATATTTGGTCCATGATTTTTATCCTAAATATAGATAATTAAAAAAGTAACTTATAACATAAAAATTTGTGGTTTAAAAATTAAGTTAAGCTCACCAGCAATCCTCAAGAAAATTTTTTATCAAAGCAAAAAGTTACAAATAACTTGCATTGATCACAAGAATTTTTCATCAAATTTCCGGTGAAGTATATTTCTGATACCTTTGAGAATCCAGGCACCTGGATACTTCTAAATACTTTAGCTCCATCATTCACCATAAAGATCCATTTCAGCATAATATTTTTCAGCACACTCTTCGCAAATACCGTGGCTGAATCAGCACAGGCTTTTTATCGGATATAAATCATCCTGTAAAAATAATAGGATCAGATTTTAAAAGTACCCAGGATTTCTTTTAGTTTTCCGGCCAGGTCGGCCAGATTAGCTGCATTGTCGTTGACCTGGCTGCTGCAGGTGCTCATCTCTTCGGCCGAAACATTGACATGGGCAATCTCGCTGGCAATCTCGCTGGAAGCAACAGAAACCTGGCTCATGTTTTCACCCACTTCAATGACGCCCTGGGAAGCATTACCTATATTGCCGGAGATTTCCGAAGTTGCAATGGATTGTTCTTCAACCGCCGAAGCAATTGTGGTCACGATGTCATTAACATCAACAATGACCCTGGCAACGTCCTGGATCTCTAACACGCTGCTCTGAGCAATTGATTGGACTCCATCAATTTTCTTCTTGATCTCTTTGGTGGCCTCTGCAGTCTGCCGGGCCAGGTCCTTGATCTCCGAGGCCACCACGGCAAACCCCTTGCCTGCCTCTCCTGCTCTGGCAGCCTCAATGGTGGCGTTAAGAGCCAGAAGATTGGTCTGCTCTGAAATATCGTTAATGGTTTCAGTTACATTGCCGATTTCAAGGGCAGCCCTGCCCAGTTCAGTCATGTGATCTTTGGCACTGTCCGTTTTTGAAACCGCCTCTCCTGCAATGGATCTTGCGTTTTCAGAATTGCCTGCAATCTCATTAATGGTGGCATTCATCTCTTCGGTGGCCGAGGCAACCATGGAGATGTTGGTAGAGGCTTCTTCCATGGCTGCTGCCACCGAATTAATATTGGTATTCATCTCCTCAGTGGCTGCGGCCACAGACCTGGATTTTTCCGAGGTGTCATCGGTCCCTGTGGCCAGTCCGCCAGCGAGGTCTGCCAGGGAGCCCGAAGCTTTGTCAACGGAATCTGTATTCTGAGAAATAACAGTAAGCAGGCCCTGGAGTTTTTCCATGAAAAGGTTGAAAGCCCTGGCCAGATCGCCCAGTTCATCATGGGATGTGACTTTCAGTCGTTTGGTGGTATCACCCTCACCCTGAACAATGTCGTTTAGGCCAGCCAGAACCTCCTTCACAGGATTTACAATAACCGCACCTGCAATATAAAAAATAGCCACAAAGAGAAGAACCATGGTGATCAAACCGATGATGATGCTGATGTTTCTCTGGGATCTGGCATTTACCATGATTTCATCAACAGGAGCCCCCACGGATATGTTCCATGCAACCCCGGTACGGCCCAGGTTCACAGGGGCAAAAACAAACTGAATGGCCTTTCCGGTTTTTACCGAAGTGAGGACTTCAACAGCCTCCTCTCCCTTGGTAATGGCTGCCAAGGTCTGGGAAGAAACCATTTCCCTTATGTTTTTTCCAACCATCTCAGGAATCGGATGGGCCACAATGGCGCCGGTGTCAGTAACAAGGGAACCATAACCGCTCTCATAAGCCTTGATGCCCAGAACAAGCTCCCGCATCTTGTCCATGGAAAAATCAGCACCAACCACTCCAACCACACGGCCATCATGTTTTATGGGTATACAGGCACTTACCACAGTAACATCCTTGCCACCGATCTCATAGGTAACCGGTTCCATGACCATCTCCTTACCCGTTGACATGGGTTTGGTATAATAGGTGCCATTTTCATAGTCCACACAGGGCTCGATATGCATACCTCCCACCCGGTTCCAATAGGGAATAAACCTGCCTGTATCATCATGGCCTTTTTGCCCTGCAAATTCTTTATCCCTCCCATCCAAGGCATTAGGCTCCCAGACTGTCCAGACACCAAGGAATTCCGGATTTTCTTCAAGAATCTGCCTGAACATGATGTTGAGAACCTCCCTTTCAGGCACCTGACCATGCTGCTTGAATCCGGCCAGGGCCTGGGCCACGGTCCGGGCCGAATCCATGGCTCTCTCCATTTCAAGCTGGACCTGGGCCCCGAAATGACGGGTCATGGCCATGGTTTTCTCCAATGCCTCCTCTTTGGATGACTTATAAGCCTTGGTGCTAATTACCGAAATGGAAATCGTCAAAGATATAAAAAGAATGCTACAGATCGAAAGCAACAGCTTTCCCTTTAAACCAAATTTTTTTTGCATTTTTCCTCCCAATCATTTTCATCAGTCAATATCCGGCAGGCAACAAAAAACTATTTTTGTATTCTTTGAGATATCGCTATTTAAATATGTTTTACTATATCAATCAGATTATATAAGTATTTTTTTTATATCAATCAACTCGATTCGACTATATGAATCAGGCGAAAAAATCAAGATTTATTAAACAGAAAAGCCATTGAATCTATCTAAATCTCCTGGTTTAGTGTTGCAACCCGGCTATCTTTTATTAGATCCGTGGCTTTCCGTCCCTGTCTCTGGGCAGGTTTGGCAGTTTTAATCGGTTTGGCATACAGTTTTTAGGATAGTTGCCAATTTGTAAATCCCCCACTTCCCCAGTCCGCCATCAGGCCCAACCGGACTTCTGAAAAACACAACTCCGGCCCAACAAATGCTACAATCAGCTTTTGTATTGTAATGGTATCCTTTATAAAATCAAATGAGAAAACCTTTGCCATGGGATAATAATCCTTGATCTCAAAAACACTTCCATATGATATAAAATGTGACTTAACTGAGCATCCAAAATATCGGGGGAGGACCACTCTTATTGCTTTGATTTGTATAAGAATTGTATTTATAGTGCCGGACGATTTCAATTGATTTTTTTTTTGTTTATTTTAAATAGAAGTTATGAAGTAATTATACATAAATAAACAAAAAAATAGAGAATAATCATGAATCTGCTGAGTTTTATATCCAAACCAGGCATTGATATGACCATCGTCGAAAAGCTCAATGCGATTTCATTTCCTGCCAGTGGCAACCGTCCCGCTAAAGGCGAAATGCTCAAACGAGCCCATAAGCTATTGGATGAACTGGAGGAAAAAGGTGACCTTGAAAAAGCAGTCCGGACCATGTTGCTCATGACCGGTGCAGATACCTTCATGCCCCCCCAGTACCAGAAATTCCAAAAGGTGATTTTTGAAGGGGCAATCTTTTTTATATCCCAGCTGTCAAAGGAGAGAATTGCTGATAAAATGGTGAGTCAACTCAGCCTTCCCCAGGACGCTCCCACAGGAAAGAGAATGTGTAATCTGGTAACCAACCTGCCCACACTGCAAAAACTGTGTCAGATTATATGTAGAAGTCCCGGACTTGATCCTGAATTCAAAAAATCCCTTGTTGAGCTGGAGGATAACTCCGGCAGTCTGACGTACGAAGATCTTCAGGCGTCAATTAAACAGGAACTCAAAAGCACCCATCATGACCTGAAAATCACCCTTACAAAAAGAATATTAGCTGAAGCAAGCGTTTGTGCCGTTGTTCCGGGAGAGCTGCACCAGAAAGAAGCAAAAGTGCCCAAGCCCGTTGTCATGAAAATGGTAAAACCCGAAATTAAACTGAACATGGCCTGGGAACTCAAACTTTGGGGACACCTTGGTAACTATCTTGATAATAATAAAGAAAAATGGGGCCTGGGAGACTTTAAGTTCAAAGGTATCATCGACCAGGTGAGCTGGCTATTGCAAAATGAAATTGATTTAAGCCTGGAGCAGACAAACCTTGATAAGATAGGGGCTCACTTTTCAGATGATGACACTGTTATTATCCCGGAACGCCTTGACGCTTCAACTCCCAATATGACAGCTATGTCCCGTATTGACGGCAATAAGATTATTGATGTTGATCACTTAACCCATAAACAGCAGCGGCGTATTGCAAGAAAGGTTGCAAGGCAGTGCATTCTTCGTCCAATCATTGATCTGGCAGAAGAGAGCATTTTCCACGGGGATCCCCATGCAGGTAATATGGCCTATCTTCTTGATAATAGGTCAGCAAAAATTATTTTTTATGACTGGGCTATGGTGGGAACACTCAGCAGGCTGGAGCGGTTCTCCATTTTTTTCATGATTACAGGCCTGCTAATGAAAAATGAAACAGCAGTGTTTTATGCTGCTGATATCATGTCCGGTGGCCAGATTACAAAGGATAAGACCCTGAAAAAAAATGTTGCAGCAATCATTCAAGAGGTTATTGCCAATCGTCAGGAAAGACTAAAGGGAGTTCTTTCTGCTGTTGAGGGACTCATTGAAGCACTCATGTATCAGGGACTAGTTTTTTCTCCCGATCTTCTGGTCTTTGAAAAATCACTGGTAACCCTGAAAGGTGTACTGGCTGATATTGATCCCCAATTTTCCAGGGATGAGTATGTGGTTTATATGGCAGTTCTTCAACTTGTTGATGACTTTGCCCACCTGCGCATCCAGAAAACTATCATCAAGGAACTTTGGAAACTCTATCGCCATAGTTTATCTGCACTCTTTGATGTGCAGCGAACCATTTTCAAACTAGGGTTCAGATAAACATAGATCGTATAATAGTTCTTAAAATTAAATGTCTTATTTTGTTATGTCGATGTTCCAAATATTTTTGGTATACCCCTTGACAGCCCGGTCGCTTGAAAACTTACCCGTGTTTAAAATGGAACAACGGGTCCATTACTCCTGGTTCTGGTACAGGGCGCTGACTTTTTCCTTGGTGTCTACAAACCCACGGAAGTCGGCAAGCAAAAAATAAGAGATACAATATATGGGGGTGACCACAATCGATCTATACTAAGTCTTTAAAATACCAGTGAACGCCCACAAAGCGTGAATAACCTGTGTAAAATACGAAAGTATCCCGAATTTTGGTTTAAATTTCTACGCCCAGAATTCAATTCGGTTTCCTTCGGGATCAAAAAGATAAAAGGCTTTGCTGTCCCACACCCGATGAATCGGAGTGGGATGCAAGCCTTTTTTGTGAAAACACGTATAAGCCGCTTCAATATGATCTATCTGCAGGCTAATGGTCAATCCTTTTCCTTCGCCGCTTTGTATTGATGAACGATCGGCACGGGCGATGCTCAACCTTGCAGAATCTGTAAGTTGAAATTCTACAAACCACTCCCGGTCCGTAAGAACCGGCAAATTTAAACCAATGGAATAAAAATTAACGGTTTCCTTCCACCGGTTACAATATAAAATCGTATTGGAAACGCTTATTTTCACTGGTTAAAGGGGCTACTCCGTTTTATGCTTTTGGGGATGGCTTCATCTTTTTCATCATCTCAATCATTTTTTTCATCTTTTCAGGATCCATGTCCTTGGACATTGTCCGGGGCATCTGTTTGCCTAGCAAATACTGACGGTACTCTTGGACCGAGGTGTTGTTCTGCCAGTATCCGGTCTGTTTTGCTGTGATGATCCCCAATGCAAACATGGTAATCAGGGCAAAAGCTATTCGTTTGGGGTTCATTGAAAAACCATGCACCAGGGAAAATCCGACGGCATTTTTTTGGGGGCATACATCTACGCAACTGAGGCAGGTTGAGCATTCCAGAGAATTGATCGTTCTTTTCCGGGTGATCTGAATTTTTGCCGGACAGACGGCTTCACATTTTTTGCAGTTGATGCAGTTTTGGCTGTTCCGTTTTATTTTTCCCATGCTCAAAATACTCAAAAGGCTTAAAAGTGCACCATATGGACACAGATACCTGCACCAAAAATGGGGGATGACCAGCGACAGGCCGGTCAAAACAAGGATGACAATGAAAGCCGTTGAAGAAATATGGGTGAAAAGTTCTAACATTTTTACATCTGCAAACCGGTTGTAAGGGCTTTGAATAAACTGGTCCAGGGCATCCACCGGCATCTTAATAAAGATGCTCCAGATGAAAAAACCGACAATAGCGTACTTGATTCCCCTCAGGATCAGGTCCATCCACGGGAAAACCTGGAGCTTTTTTTTAAAAACAAGGCCATGGAGTTTCGCCAGAACATCCGACAAAAGGCCGAGGGGGCAGATCCAGCTACAG
Organism: Desulfobacteraceae bacterium; assembly: GCA_003353855.1. Classification (GTDB taxonomy): domain Bacteria; phylum Desulfobacterota; class Desulfobacteria; order Desulfobacterales; family Desulfobacteraceae; genus NBML01. The sequence continues at coordinate 5,855 of PIVS01000024.1, read as the reverse complement.
AACCCCTTTTTGAATACAAAGGCTGTGGAGCAGATGATGAGAAAAAGAACCAGGGCCGAGGGGTGGACCCGGTTTAAAATACCCGTAAACAAAAAGTATTTCAGGCTGACCAGCGCGCTGATGGGTAGAAAGGCCTCCACACCCGGGGGCCGTTCCATGCTAATACCGGCCCCGGATTCCAACTGGGCAACAAAGCCATAAAATTTAATGCCGATGAACAGGGTGATAAACAAAAAGATAAGCTGAACTCCCCTTCTTGGGGTGATGATGGACGGCCCGGCTGTGGACTTGTTGATTTTTTTTGTCATTTAAGTACTCTTTAAATATTTTGGTTATGGTTCTTTTCTTTTAAGAACCATAACCAAAAAATCAAATCTAATCATTGATATAGATCAATTTTTCACAATGCATCAAAAACAAGGACACAGTAACATTGCCGGAGAACGGGGGGCGGAAAGCCCGCAAGATCTCCGCCAGTCATGTCATTTGCAAAAAATGCACAGTCCCAGAATAAAGGATTGCTGTGTGCAAGAATGTATAATATGCTTCTCTCCTGGTTTGAATAACGGGTTTAAATAAGCACCTGTGACAATATACCATCTCTTTAATTTTCGATTATCCTCTTTTTGCTGCCATGGCCAGGAAATCATCGCTGCCAAGGGGAAGCCCATTCTTTTCGTGCAAATAAAACAAATCCGCCTCCTCCGCCGGCCTGTTTTCGGCAAGAAAATCCTGCCATTCCATCTCAACTCTTTCCCGCAAGGGTTCTGCCTGTACTAGCGGATCATCACACTTCATAATATGCGCCTGTGCACTGCTCCACTGCCAATCTTCCGGTCGCCCGACATATTCCCTTGTGCCGCTCTGAGGCAAATGGATAAGGAATGCTTTTCTCTGGGGACGGCAATGAGATGCACGTGGTCCGGCATCAGACAATAGGCCCAAACATCGACACCATGACCAAGGCAGCATTCGGTCATTATCTTAAGATAGGCGGCATAATCATCATTATCCATAAAGACCTGCCTGCCTTGCAAGCCCCTCTGGACGACATGATGAGGGAATCCTACCATTGTTATTCTTTTCATCTGTATTTTTTACCGACCTCGAATCTAAGCCAGTCCTCCTCAAAAAAAGTAATTTGAAATATTTGGTTTTTTAATTTATAGTCTGCGGCTGATTTTAAAAACACTTAATTTGTATTATAAAGGCATATCATGTTCGCAAAAACAGCCGATAAACTCAGAGAGATGATAATTCAAAACCCGGGAACTTCCCCTTCCACCTTCCTCATGGACGACTCCTTTGCTGCCTGGTGCTATGATCACAGGGACTCACTGTGGCTCAAAGCCGCATTTAACAGAGATGCCGACCCGGAGGACTGTCAACAATGGGGGATCACCGCCCAGGAGTGGAAGGCCAATGTGGCCATGGCAGGCCTGGCCTTATCCTTGTCCGGAACTGATTTGGTAAAAGAATGAAACAGATCAAAAATGCCGGTCCTCAATCTTTGATCTTGGGAAAAAAACGGTTCAAAGGCAAAGGTGCTGTTTGAATTTCCCAAGAATCCGGTGGCCCAAATCCTCAACCGGTTTGACATCCTCCCCCAAAAGATCCTTATCTAAAATGGGATCTGCCATGGCTGCTTAATTTTCTCCTGCCGGGTACGGATATTTCAAATGGGGCATCCTTTGTCCAGCACTCAGAGACAAATTCAAATGCCGACCTGAAATAGTTTTTGCTCCGAGTGCCTGAAATTCTCACCATTTGGTTTTATCAGAATTTGGGTCTATAATTCTTTTCCCTTGCGGCCGTGTCCTGATTATAAAAGCCCTTAAGTATATCATATAAATCTCGTAGATTTTTTTCCATTTTAAGGGGCTTGTCAAAAAAGTATTCAGTGGCCACGGCAAAAAATTCAGCTTCGTTGGTAGCCCCGTAAGAATCGAGAAAAGTGGATTTGCCCTGTTGTGATTTTTTGATTAATGAATTAAATTCTTTTGTACATACCTTGGACCAGGTTGCGTATGATTCTTTATCATGAAGAGGGGGGACACCATCAGCATGTCCGTTGAGCATATCAAGAATATGTGCAAACTCATGGTAAACCACATTATGACCGAATTCAGGATGCCTGGCTGCTTTTTCAACCGCATCCCAGACAAGAATTACAGGACCCCGTTTGAATGCCTGACCGGAAATAGGAATTTCTGTATTAACCACAAGAGGCGTTGTCGAAAACATGCTTTGCCTGGCCCGGGGCAGAACCACGGTTGATGGATATATAAAAATCGTATTTAGATGCTTATATAAATCATGGGGCAACCCAAGAAGCAGCATGCTGGCTTCTGCCGATATTACAACCCGGATTTCATCTGTAATTTCAAGTCCCTTACAACCTTCAAAGCTCTTTTCTTGGGCAAAGACCTGAATCAACTGCTCAAGGTGAAACCGTTCGGCATTATTTAAAAATTGATAATGTGCAACCTGATTTTGAAGGATTTTTCTCCATTCCGCAGGAAATTCCTGTTCAAGAATTTTTTTTCGCCTATGGTCATTTAACCAATGAAACATTAATTGCTGTCCTTTATTAAATCATTGTCCGCCAGATAAATCAGAGAATATTCAAAGGTCCCTGCAAGATCTGTTTATCAAAAAAAACCCGAAGATAAAAGCCCTAGCACAAAATGATAAGACTCTCCAGTATTAGACGCATATCAATTATATTGACATTATCAATGCAAAAATCCAGTTTGAACCAACAATTCTTGAATAAAAAACAGTGCATAAAGTAAAAAAACAATCACGAGAAGAGGTTTTCCCCCAAAAACGGTGTAAGAAGATTTCTTTTTTAATTTATACCTCAGAGACCAAACAAAGGCCACCGGTAATAAACCATTTAAAAGAGTATCTCCAAATCCCCCTGTTATATCCATGGCAATGATGAAAACCCTCTCAAACTTTGTTGCAAAAAAAAGAGTAGGGATAATAATAAGAATCATCAAAAAAACATAACCAAACCCTTTTCTTGGAATTTTGATTCCGTCGGACAAAAATTCGGATAGCCCTAAAGTCATACCAAGAAAAGAAGTTGTGAGAGCAAAGAAAGCAAAAAACAAGGCCATTTTGATAGTTGAAGGATTAGAAATAGCCTGTTCTAAATACAGGGTAGCCGGATGCCCGTTTTTCAAAGCCGTAACAAGGCCAAAAGGACCTTTAGCAGGAACCGTCCCCAAAACTAAAAGCTGCCAAACGCTATAAATAGCTAGGGTTAAAAGAACCCCCCCTATGATAGCTATTTTTAAGTTTTTCACATCATATTCCAGATAGGATCCTATACCCGGAATAATAAAAGCCTGAAAACTAAAAATAGTCAATAAGACGGGTATAGAGGAATAAAGACGGGTATAATTTTGTAAAAGAAGAAATTCAGAATGTACTTCCGAAGCTCCTGCTCCTATCAAAAAAAAATAAGCCACTATCATGGCACTCACAAGAATAGTATTTATTTTTCCAACAAGTTTTTCCCCTATACAGGAAATAACCCCCAAAATAATAATAAAAAAAGCACAACCCGATCCAGGTGATATTCCCCAGGAAAAAACACCCTTAAAAAAATCACTCACCATGGGGCCCCCTCCCGAAGCATAAGCAACTAAAGAGGCATAACTCATAAAAAGGTAAACTATCCAGTTAATGGCCTTAAATTTAGGACCCAGCAACTTTGAGGTCAAACTGATCACATGGGTTTCATCTTTTATATTAACAATGACTTCAAGATAAAGAAGAGCTGTTAATGTCATCAGAAAACAACAACCGATCATAAGGAAAAAAGAAGGAATAAACCCGTTCCCACCGGTTTTCACGGGAAGGGCCAACATTCCGCCGCCTACGCAAGTTCCAGCAACCAAAAACATGGAAGAAATTACTTTCATCATATTATTCATATCCAATACACCTTAACTTTATCATATCATATTTATGCACAACAGAGCATAAATATGATAGAATATTTCAAAAGGCATAGTAAATAAACGATTTTAGACTTTTCGTAAAGCTAAAAAGATGTTTTTAAGAATAAATATGCATCAAAACAATCAAAGGTTGATTTAACAGCCGCTTGTGTAATCAATTCCATAGATAATCGAGCATCAATAGTCGCATGCGCAGTTGCAACAACTAAAACTATCCATTATTCTATGGATTCAAGAACCAATATATACAATAAGGTTTCATCGACAAAAGTCTTAACCCCAAAGCCGTATGGACAAAACAACTTTCGTGCTGCTACTTCCGAATCCGGAAAATATTTGAAAACAAGTCAAGTAAAAACACCCAAATCCACCACCTGTTCTTTAATAGACCCCACCAAAAAGTTTCCTGATATGAAAAATCATTATTATTAATCAAAACCGGTTGTTTATTTAATTCTTTCATTGTGTCTCGAACAAACCTGAATTAAGTTGACAAACAGAAAACATTTGGTTAATCCAGAATTTGAGTTTTGTTCTGATATACCAGTACTAATACACCCTATCCAAGGAGGCGTTTCAAATGAAAAAATGTGTATTTAAGAAAAATGCTTTGGATAAATTTGTACTCCTTGCCATCCCCTTTTTCATCCTGCCCCCCCCCTTTTTTAGAAACCCTGAACCGATATGGTATAAACCTTGTCCACTTTAGCATCGTCATGGTATTAAATATCCAGATGGGCATGGGCGTACTGCCCTTTCTGGCCATCATACAGGTTTGCCTGATGCTGGTGACCTATATCCCCTTGATCTCCCGGGCACTGCCCGGGTGAATTTTATAGTTGAGGAGTAAGCCCATGCCCCATAATAAAATGCCCCATAATAAAATGATTGATAGTAAAATACCCGATTCTGTCAAAAGCCAGCTCATTGGCGTTATCACAAACGAGCGATATCTGGACAGAAAAGAAGAACTGGCCTGGTATGCCTATGACGCTTTTTTTGTGGAATCCATGCCTGATGCCGTGATCTTTCCCAAAACCGCGGATGAGGTATCCAAAATCATGAAAATTGCCTCCCAACATAAAATACCCGTCACCGGAAGGGGAGCCGGCACCTCGGTATGCGGAGCCCCCATCCCGGTTCACCACGGAATCGTGCTCTGTTTTTCCAAGATGGACAAGATCATTGAAATAAACACAAGGGACCGGTACATCATTGTCCAGCCCGGGGTGATCAATGGGGATGTGCAAAAGGCCCTTGCCCCCTTTGGTTTTTTCTACCCCCCTGATCCCGGTTCCATGGCCACCTCCACCATCGGCGGCAATATTGCCCAGAACGCCGGCGGCCCCCGTTGTCTAAAATACGGGGTGACCATGGACTATGTTCTGGGAATGGAAGTGGTCCTGGCTTCCGGGGAAATCGTCACCTTTGGGTCGAAGAATGTCAAGGACGTGACCGGCTACAAACTTTCTTCCCTGTTCTGCGGGTCCGAAGGAACCCTGGGCCTTGTCACCCGTGCTATTCTGAAGGTAATGCCCCAGCCTGAAACCGTTAAAACCCTCATGGTAGCCTTCAAAGATCTGGATGACACGGCAAAGGCGGTGAGCGATATTATCGGATCCGGCATCCTGCCCACGGCCATGGAACTCATGGACAAATTCACCCTTAATGCCATTGAAGACAGTGCAGGCCTGGGCCTGGACCGGGAGGCAGAGGGGTCCTTGCTCATTGAAATCGACGGGGTCAAGGAAGCCTGTAAAAAAGAAATGGGCAATATCATAAAAAAATTAGAGGAAAACAATGCGGTCCATATCCAGGAATCTGCCAGTGATGCGGACAGGGAAAAGCTTTGGACGGCAAGGCGTTCTGCCTATGGGGTCT
>PIVS01000912.1 GCA_003353855.1 Desulfobacteraceae bacterium | reverse complement strand
TGGCCAAAGGTCGATTTGAAACCGCCTCCCCGTCCCCCGCCAAAGCCGAATTCTTTTAAGATATCCCCCATATCAAAATTTCTGAAAATATCTTCCTGGGAAAACCGCTGCTGGAAATCTGCAGATCCATAGGTGTCATATTGATTCTTTTTTTTAGGATCACTAAGGACTGCATAGGCTTCACTGATTTTTTTGAATTTATCTTCAAGGGCTTTATCCCCCTGGGTTTTATCCGGATGGTATTTTAATGCAAGTTTTCTATATGCTTTTTTTATTTCACCGGCATTTGAGGTTTTATTAACACCCAGTATGCTGTAATAGTCATCGGCCATATCGTTTTCCTTATATTTACTAAATTCAGTTATTGCGATGTTTGTGAGCTAAATAATAAGCGCCAACCAGCCCAAGTCAAGATTCTTTGTTTTTTTTGAAGGCTGCTAGGGCCACCATTAAAACCGAAATAGCCGCCGGTGTTATGCCGTCGGTCCGGGATGCCTGGCCAAGGGATTTGGGTTGTATGAGGGAAAGTTTTTCCCTCAGTTCATTTGAAAGGCCATGGGCATTGGCATAGTCAAAATTTTCAGGGATCCTTATTTTTTCCAGGTCTTTGAACTTTTCGATTTCATTGAGCTGGCGCTGGATATATCCTTCATATTTAATTTCTATTTCCACCTGGGTTTGAGCCCGTTCATCAATGGGTTCCCGGGGAGGAGAAATTTGTTTTAAAGCACCATAGGTGAGTTCAGCCCGTTTTAATAATTGTTCAAGCTTTACACCGGTTGTGATGGGATTGGTCCTGCGGTCAACCAGAAATTTATTGATGGTTTCACCGGGCTTGATCACTGTGGTTTTAACCCGGTCAATCTCCCTTCGGGTCTGGGCCTGGATTTCCTCACAGAATTCCAGGTGTTCTTTGTCTATGAGTCCGAAATCATACCCCATTCGGGCCAGTCTTAAATCGGCATTGTCTTCCCGCAGCATAAGGCGGTATTCTGCCCGGGAGGTGAACATACGATAAGGCTCCTGGGTTCCCCGGGTCACAAGGTCGTCCACCATGACCCCCATATAGGCCTGGGATCTGTCCAGGACAAAGGATTTTCTTTTCTGGACCCTGCAGGCCGCATTGACACCTGCCCATAACCCTTGTGCCCCTGCCTCTTCATAGCCCGAGGTCCCGTTGATCTGGCCGGCCAGGAAAAGGCCCTTCATTTTTTTTACTTCCAGGCCCGGGGTCAGTTCCAGGGGATTGACATAGTCATATTCAATGGCATAGGCCGGTCTCATGATTTGTGCC
>PIVS01000354.1 GCA_003353855.1 Desulfobacteraceae bacterium | reverse complement strand
AAGAAAGGGCCTGTATCAATTGCAGTTATTGTGAAAATATATGTCCCAATGATTTGATGCCCAATTTCATCATGAAGGCCCTGCACAGCGACGAGATAGAAAATGCCCTGGAATACGGTATGCTGGACTGCTGCGGCTGCGGTCTCTGCTCCTATACCTGTCCCTCCAAAATAGAACTGACAAAAATTTTATCCCTTGGAATGGATTCCTACTATAAGGACAAAGCATGAACCCCTTAAAAAAATTACTTGATGAAAGCGAACCCCTGTTTACGGAATCCGGAAAATATAAAAAGTTTGCCCCCCTGTTTGAAGCCACCAAAACTTTTTTCTTTTTACCCTCCCCGAAAACCTTTGTAATGCCCTTTATCCGGGACCATCTGGATCTTAAACGATATATGAGTTTTGTCCTCATTGCCCTTATGCCGGTCCTGCTTTTTGGTATCTACAATACGGGTTTTCAGTCCGGCCTTGCCGCAGGAGAAACCTTTGGCATGGGCAAATCCTTTCTCATTGGCGGCGGGCTTGTGCTACCCATCATCATTGTCTCCTATGGGGTGGGATTTTTCTGGGAAATCCTATTTGCCATTGTCAGAAAGCACAAAATTTCCGAAGGATTCCTGGTAACCGGGATGCTGTTTCCCCTGACCCTGCCGGCCACCATCCCCCTGTGGCAGGTAGCCCTGGGCATTTCCTTCGGAGTGGTCATCGGCAAGGAGGTCTTTGGGGGGACCGGCCGAAATATTTTAAACCCGGCCCTCACCGCCAGGGCCTTTCTCTTTTTCTCCTATCCCGTGTCCATGTCCGGAAATATCTGGGTGGCGGCCAAAGACTCGGTGGATGGTATTTCAGGTGCAACGGCCCTGGCCGTTACAGCAGTCCAGGGCGAGTCCATCACAACTGCCCTGTCAAATGCCGGTTTTTCACTCTCTGATCTTTTCCTGGGAGGGGTGCCGGGCAGTATCGGTGAAACCTCGGCCCTGTGCTGCCTTTTAGGGGCTCTGTTTCTCTGCCTTACCCGCATCGCAAATTTTCGTATTATTCTGGGGGGGATAGCAGGGCTGATTGTCTCGGCCATCCTCTTTTACCTCATCCCCGGGGGCCAGGAATCCTGGGCTAATGCAGGCCCCCTCTACCATTTATGCGCCGGTGGTTTTTTATTCGGAATCTCTTTCATGGCCACAGATCCGGTTTCCGCTCCTGGAACAAATGCCGGACGATGGACATTCGGTATTTTAATCGGATTTCTCACCGTAACCATCCGGGTGGTCAATCCGGCCTTTGTGGAAGGCACCATGCTGGTCATCCTGTTCATGAATGTATTTGCCCCCCTGCTGGACCACATGGTCATCAAATACAAGACATCAAAGAGGATACCCAATGTCTGAAACTAATCCTAAAATAAGGCCGGATAAAAACGCTCCGGATAAAAACAGCAGGATAAATGTGATCAAATTTGCATTATTGGTCTCATTTATCTGCAGCCTGCTGATCACGGCAGCTGCCGGCGGCTTAAAACGATTTCAGCAGGAGAACATTGAGCTGGACAAAAAAATCAATCTCCTCAAGGCAGCCAACCTCATTGATCCAAAGAACAAACCACTCAAAAAAGAAATCAACTCCATCTATGATAAGCATATCCAGGCGGTAATCGTGGACAGCCAGGGAAAAATCATTAATACAGACACGACCGGTTCAATGCATCTGTATTTTTATAAGACAGATGGTGTGATCCAGGGATACATCCTGCCCATAAACAGCAGGGGACTATGGGGGAGAATCCATGGTTACCTGGCCTTTGAAAATGACGGCCAGACCGTGTCCGGCTTTTCCGTTTTCAGTCATTCAGAAACCCCGGGACTGGGGGGGGAGATTGAAAGTGCCTGGTTTCAGAAAAACTTCAAGGGAAAAAAAATACTCAATTCCCAGAATAAATTTGTCTCCGTCGGCATTGCCAAGGGGAAAGTAAAAAATCTGCCTGCAAATGAGCGGGAAAATTTTGTGGATGGGATCAGCGGGGCCACCCTGACCGGAAAATACCTCTCCCAGGGCATCAAATCCACCCTGACCCAATACGAGGCTGTCTCCATCACCTTTCGGCAAAAAAAGCTAACGGCCAAGGAAAAGAATTAAGAATGCAACCCCGGATAAAAAACAGAGGAAACAGACTCCCATGCTAAAAGAGTTAAAAGATAAAACCCACTATATGGAAATACTGGTAAGGGGTATCTGGAAAGAGAATCCCGTGGCCTACCAGGTATTGGGCATCTGTTCAGCCCTTGCCGTCACCGTAAAGATGTCCACTGCCATTGTCATGGCCATTGCCCTGACCGTGGTCACGGCATTTTCCAGCATGATAATATCGACCTTGCGTAAAAAAATACCCTCCAATATCCGAATCATCGTTGAACTGGCTGTCATTGCCTCCCTGGTGATCGTCACCGACGAAGTTCTCAAGGCCTTTCTCTATGATACTTCCAAGCAGCTGTCCATCTTTGTTGGATTAATCATTACAAATTGTATTGTACTTGGCAGGGCAGAAGCCTTTGCTCTGGCCAATGACCCTGTTGATTCCTTTGTGGACGGGATTGCCAACGGCATCGGCTACGGAATGATCCTGGTTTTTGTGGCTTTTTTGCGGGAGCTTCTGGGGTCGGGCAAAATTTTCGGCCTGCCCGTGATTCCCCAATTTATCTTTGATGCCGGCTACCAGAACATGGGCCTCATGGTGTTAGCCCCGGGTGCATTTTTCATTATAGGGCTGCTGGTCTGGCTCAAGAACAGTTTACCCGGCATATCCCATGAAAAGAGATAAAACAAAAAATAAAACTCAGGCAAGAAATAAGGAGTAACAATGGGTGATTTATTGAGTCTGTTTATCAATTCTGTATTTATCGGAAATATCCTTCTGGCATATTTTTTGGGGATGTGTTCCTTTATTGCGGTATCTAAAAACATTGAAACTGCAACAGGATTAGGCTTTGCCGTTATTTTTGTTCTCACCGTCACAAGCCCTGTGAACTGGCTTATCTACCATGGTCTCCTGGCACCTGGTGCCCTGGCCTGGGCAGGGTTTCCAGATCTGGATTTAAGCTTTTTAAAATTTATTACCTTTATTGCCGTCATTGCCGCCATTGTCCAGGCTGTTGAAATGATCATTGATAAGTATTCGCCTCTGCTCTATGCCACCCTGGGGGTATTTTTACCCCTAATTGCCGTGAATTGTGCCATTCTGGGGACCTCGCTTTTTATGGTGGAAAGAAATTATACCCTGGTTGAATCCATTGTTTTTGGTGCCGGTTCAGGCACGGGCTGGATGCTGGCCATCGTGTCCATGGCGGCCATCCGGAAAAAAACTCAATATGCCGATGTTCCCAAGGGGCTTGATGGATTCGGCATCACCATGATCATTGCAGGACTCATGGCCATGACATTTATGATGTTCTCAGGAATTACGCTTTAAAGGAGAGGATAATTGATTTACCTTATCAGCATATTGGTCTTTTCAGGGGTAATTCTTACCCTGGTCACGGCATTGCTTTTTGTGGAAGCCAAGGTTACAAGCCAGGGGGAACATGAGGTCATCATTAACAATGACAGGGAAAAGCCCTTAAAAATTTCCGGGAACCCCTCTCTTTTATCTGCCCTGTCAAACCAGGAAATTTTTCTGCCCTCGGCCTGCGGCGGATCCGGCTCCTGCGGCATGTGCAAATGCGAGGTGATCCAAGGCGGAGGCGCCATACTGCCCACGGAACTTGCCCATTTGACCCGCAGGGACAAACTGGCCAAGAAACGCCTTTCCTGCCAGCTCAAGGTAAAGGAAAACCTTGAGATTAAAATTCCGGAATCCATTTTCGGCATTAAAAAAATCAATGCCACGGTAATATCCAATGATAATGTGGCCACCTTTATCAAGGAATTGGTGCTTAAACCTGAGACCCCCATGGATTTCGAGGCCGGAGCCTATATTCAGATTGACGTGCCGGAATATGATCTGACCTTTAAGGATTTTCAAATTGCAAGCAAATATGTAAGTGAATGGAAAAAATACAATTTTCTCTCCCTGACCTCCAGAGGGAAAAAGGCTGGTTTCAGGGCCTATTCCCTGGCCAACCCTCCCCATGACAACAAAATCATGATGATGAATGTCAGGATTGCCACTCCGCCGCCGGGCACCGAAGGCATCCCCCCCGGGTTCGGGTCCTCCTTTGTCTTTGGGCTCAACCCCGGGGACAAGGTCCAGGTCAGCGGCCCCTATGGGGATTTCGTGGCCAAGGAGACTAAAAATGAAATGTGCTTTATAGGAGGCGGCGCCGGCATGGCCCCCCTGAGAAGCCATATCCTTCACCAGCTGGACGGTATCCACACCAAGAGGAAAATCAGCTTCTGGTATGGGGCCCGGTCCAAAAAAGAGATGTTCTATAATGAAACGTTTAAAGATCTGGAACAGCGGTATGACAATTTTGATTACAAAATTGCCCTTTCCAATCCAGACCCGGAAGACAATTGGACCGGCCTGACAGGGTTTATTCACAGCCATCTGTGCGATTCTTATTTGTGCGCCCATGAAGATCCCACGGAGATTGAATATTATTTGTGCGGCCCGCCGCCGATGATTGACGCCATTATCAATGCCCTATACGATCTTGGGGTGGAAGATGACATGATATTTTATGATAAATTTTAAATTGAGTTGGAACAATTGAGCAAAAACTATGACCATTAAATTTCTTGGTAAAAAATTAAAAAATCCCCTGGTGCTGGCCTCTGGCGTTCTCGGGAACAATAAGGAAATCCTGGAACGGCTTCATACCAGCGGATGCGGTCTTGTGACCATGAAATCCATAGGACCGGCCCCCAGGGACGGCCATAAAAACCCCAGCGTCATTGACCTGGGATGCGGGATGATCAATTCCGTAGGCCTGCCCACCCCGGGATATGACCAAATGGAAGAGGAGTGGGGGGCCCTTGAGAAAAGAAATTTCCCCCTGAATGCCAGCATTTATGGCGGCTCGGTAAAGGAATACCAGACCGTGGCCCGATTTGTCACAGACAAAGGCCCGGATTTCATTGAGATTAATATTTCCTGCCCCAATTCCGATCAGCATGGCATGATATTCGGGGTGAGCGAGCAATCCGCCTTTGATGTGGTTGCAGCGGTGAAACAGGTTATTGATGTCCCCCTGATTGCCAAACTGACCCCCCAGGCACCGGATATTGCAAAAATTGCCAAGGCCTGTGAAGATGC
>PIVS01000911.1 GCA_003353855.1 Desulfobacteraceae bacterium | reverse complement strand
ATGGTCAATAATCTGACAGAACAGCGCAATTCGGTATCAGCTGTTTCCCTTGATGAGGAAATGATCAAACTCATGGAATACCAGCATGCATTTTCAGCCGCATCAAAACTTCTCACCGTTGCCGATGAAATGCTCAATACCCTAATCGCTATGAGATAAAGGAGGTGCTATGAGGGTCCCTAATCTTTCAATATATGCCAATGCCACATACAATCTTGGCGTGCTTACCGGTGATTTGCAGGATGCCAATGAAGTGATGGCAACCCAGAAACAGATCAACAGTATTTCCGATGATCCCATTGGTTTCAGCCAGGTGTTAAATCTCAATAGTTCCCTGGGAAATCTTGAGCAGATTGAAACCAATGTGAATATGGGTATATCGTGGCTCAACGGTGTTGAAAACGCCCTTGACGGTGTAAACAGTCTGATCCTGGATGCAAAGACAGAGGTGAGCCGCCTTATTAATGCATCCATGAACGCAGACCAGAGAGAAGATGCCATTGGAGTTATCAACGGAATAATTGAGCAGATCGTCACCCTTGGCAACACCCAGATTAACGGCAGCTATATTTTCGGCGGCACACAAACAGACACCCCTCCCCTGGAATATAACGGGGATGAAGATCCTGCCAGTGTTTCCTATACGGGCAATAATACCCTGTTTGAAATAAAAACAGACAACGAGGTTTCAGTTCCGGTTGGCGGGGACGGACAGGCAATATTCTGGGATGATGAGGTTGATATCAATTCAACCAACAACACCATTAGATTCAAGGAAGACAACGGCCACGGGTCTGCCTCCCAGATTATTATGGAAGTCACCATTGATGACGGGTCATATACAAGGGATCAACTTGAAATCGCTGTGAAAAATGCCCTGAATGATGCCTCCTCCACCACCGGATATGGTGTGACCTATGAGGTTGAGTATGACGAGGATAAAAAACTTTTTTCCATCCGGGAAGACGGTTCCTATGACGGTTACCTGAGAACGGAATTTATTTGGGAAACAGAAGGCGAAGATGCCTATGTTACCGGGATAGCTGCAAGCAGTTCAATTGAACCCGATGATATTAATCTGGAGGTTGTCAACGGTGCCGCCCTCACCATAGACACTCCCGAACCCCATGGGACAGAACCGTTTCGCCTCACCTGGCAGGAAGATGATACCTGGGCCGTTGATAATAATCCCGGATATGTGATTCTTCCCTTTGAAATCTCCGGATCAGATGACTATATCGGTATTGACCTTAACGAGTCTGGTACGGCAGATATTACCATTGCCCTTGATACGCA
>PIVS01000353.1 GCA_003353855.1 Desulfobacteraceae bacterium | reverse complement strand
TGGTGGATCCCTTAAACTTTATCATGCCCATTTATGATGGACATGGCCCCTCCATGGGAGCCATGAAATTTGGATTATCCCTCTACAGCCTCATGGCCGGGGAGAAACAGCATCAAATATTTTCAAGGAGGCAAACCCTTGACAGGGTGCCAAAGGTCTGCCAAAAAAATCTTTTGTCTGCCGTGGGATTCAAGGACGCCCAGGTGGATGACGCAAGATTGGTGCTCCGGCTGATTTTTGACGCCTGCGATCAAGGAGGCCATGCCTTTAATTATACAAAAGCCATTGCCATTGAGCGAAACGCCAAGGGGGATGTGGTTGGGGTTCATTTAAAGGATGCAGAGACCGGAGATCTGATTGATGTGAAGACCCCGGTGGTAATTAATGCCACAGGTGCCTTTGCTGAAACCCTTCATCCATCGCCGGTTAAAGGATTCCATATCCGGCCGCTTCGGGGGAGCCACCTGGTGTTTCCCGGGAAATTATACCCCCTGGACCGGGTGATCAGTTTTATCCATCCCCTGGACAAACGGCCGGTTTTCCTCTTTCCCTGGGAAGGATGTCTCTTCCTCGGTACCACGGATGTGGACCATACAGGGGATGTTTCAAAAGAACCCTGTATTAGCTTGGATGAAGCCGATTATTTGATGGCGGGGCTGGCCTATATTCTGCCGGATCTTAAGATTTCCCTGGATGACTGCATCGCTTCCATTGCCGGGGTAAGACCCATACTAAGCAAAAAAAAGGTTTCTGCTTCCAAGGAATCCCGGGAGCATGTGGTATGGAAGGAGGGCGGACTTGTTACGGTCACCGGAGGCAAGCTGACCACCTTCCGGCTGCTGGCTATTGATGCCCTCAGGGCGGCAAAAAAATTTCTGCCCGGGAATCCTAAAAAGAAGATTGATCCCGGTGTGGAATCAGGTGGGGAATCATTATTTCCGGGTATTGGGGATCAATTATCCCCCGGGGCGATCCAGCGTCTTTGGGGGCGATATGGCGCCAGGGCAGGGGAGATGGCTGATATTTGCACCAGGGAGGACTTTTCCTGTATTGCCACTACCAGGACGCTGTGGGCTGAACTTTGCTACGGTGCCCGCCGGGAACAGATCCGGCATCTTTCCGATCTTTTGCTCCGGCGTGTGAGGATTGGTTTGTTTTTACCCAATGGGGGGATGGAGGTGATGGATGAGATCCAGGCAAGGATCTCGCCCTTTCTTTCCTGGGATGATGAAAAATGGAGGAGGGAAAAACAGATCTATGAAAAAGTGTGGCAGGATGCCTATGCCCCGCCAAGCCCTAAAAATTAACCATGAAAAGGATCGGTTATAAAAGTGAATAAACAGATACAAACACTTAGCTCTTAGGCAAGGATGGCCATGGAAACAAAAACAATTCTTGCAATTGACAGCGGCACCCAAAGCCTTCGTGCCCTTCTTTTTGCTGAAAATGGAAAACTTCTGGCCCGGGAGCAGCAGTCCTATAGCCCCTATTACAGTTCCCAGCCGGGCTGGGCAGAGCAGGACCCGGACCTCTATTGGAAAAGTCTGGTTACAGTCTGCCAGGCTTTGAAAAAGAAAGACCCTAAATCCTTTGCCTCCATTTCCGGGGTGGGGGTTACCTCCCAGCGGGCGACCATGATCAATGTGGACAAGCAAGGCCGGGTCCTGCGTCCGGCAATTGTCTGGCTGGATCAGAGAGTTGCCCGGCCAGTATTTGCTGTAAAGGGCCCTTTGAATTTTGGGCTTAAGCTTACAGGTCTTGAAAAAAAAGTTATGGAATTCCAGACCCAGGGAAAGGGCAACTGGATCATCCAGAATCAGCCGGAAATATGGGAAAAAACCTATAAGTATATCCAGGTATCCGGCTTCCTAAACCACCGGCTCACAGGTATGTTTTCAGATTCTGCAGCCAGCCAGATAGGTCATTTGCCCTTTGATTATAAAAACCAGAAATGGGCAGGCAAATGGGCCCTGACCAGCCTGCTTTTTCCGGTTGAACCTGAAAAACTGCCCACAATGATTTTACCGGGTGATCCCATTGGGAGCGTGACCGCAGCGGCCGGGGATTTAACGGGTCTGCGTCCCGGAACCCCGGTGATTGCCTGTGGTTCTGACAAGGGATGCGAAACCCTGGGGGCAGGGGTCACAAATCAGAAAATGGTTTCCTTAAGTTTTGGCACCACTGCCACGGTCCAGACCACCTCCCAAAAATATTTTGAAGCCATTCGCTTCATGCCGCCCTATCCGGCTCCGGTGCCGGGATGTTACAACCCCGAGGTGGAGATATTCAGGGGATTCTGGATGATCTCATGGTTTAAACAGGAATTTGCCCACAAAGAAGTTGAGGAGGCAGAAAAGTTGGGGATATCAGCCGAGGAGGTTCTCAACCAGTGCCTGGAAAGGACAAACCCCGGGGCCATGGGCCTTGTGGTCCAGCCCTATTGGGGGCCGGGTCTGGATCACCCCGATGCCAAGGGCGCCATGATCGGATTCGGGGATGTTCACACAAAGGACCATATATACAGGGCTGTGATCGAAGGGCTGGGTTTTGCCCTCTACGAAGGCATGGAAAAGATTCAGAAAAAAGGAAAAATTCTGGTTGAAAAGGCGGCGGTTTCCGGCGGGGCATCCCAAAGTGACGAGATTTGTAAAATCACCGCCGATATTTTCAATCTGCCCATGGTAAAGGGGGAGACCCATGAAACCTCCGGTCTGGGTGCGGCCATACTCACGGCAAAGGGGGTGGGCATCTATCCCGGTATTGTCGAGGCCGTGGCCAACATGGTCCGGGTAAAAACCGTGTTTGAACCAGACCCCCAAAATGTTGTCATTTACAGGCAATTGTACAGCCTGGTCTACCAGAAGATGTACAAGGCACTGGCTCCCTTATATTCACAAATTCAGAAAATTACAGGATACCCGAAAAGATGAAAAACAATGGACAAGATAACGATATCCCCCAATGGCTCGAAACCGCGCCAAAGAAAAATTCCTTCCGGTCCATCCTGAAATGGGGGGACCCGAAGGCTTTTAAAAACCCAAGCAAGGGGTTTTTAAAGGTGATTAAACAGGAATTGAACCTGACGGATAATGATTTTACAACAATGGAAAATATAGGGGATCAGAGGGTAGAAGATTCTTCGCCCGTATATTTGTCCGGGGCTAACCTGGCCGGTTTGGAAAAAATTGTGGGTAAAGAAAATCTTTCAATTGCCACCTATGATCGTCTCAAATATACCAAGGGAAAGGCCATGGAAGATATAATGAGCCTTCGGTTGGGGCAAATGAAAGATATCTGTGACCTGGTGGTCCATCCCCGGCACAAGAAGGATGTAAAGGCAATTGTCAGCTTCTGCCATGATCAAAAGATTCCCGTCCATGTCTATGGGGGGGGCAGTTCCGTGACCTTTGGCCTGGACTGTCCCAGGGGCGGGGTGACCCTGGCCCTTTCCACCCACATGAATAAACTGGTTTCCTTTAATGAGACCAATCAGACCATAACGGTGGAGCCTGGTATGATGGGGCCTGTTTACGAGGATTTGCTTAACAATGCAATTGAAAAACTATCTGCAAAAAAAGCATACACCGGTGGTCATTTTCCCCAGAGTTTTGAGTTTTCCTCTGTTGGCGGGTGGGTGGTGACTTTAGGGTCGGGCCAGGCCTCATCCCTGTACGGAGATGCCGCAGACCTGGTGATCAGCCAGGAATATGTCACTCCAAAGGGCAGCTTTAAAACCATTGAGTATCCGGCAACGGCCACGGGCCCAAAACTCAATGATATCATGAAGGGCTCCGAGGGCTGTTTTGGTGTCCTGGTATCCGTGACCATGAAGGTCTTTGAATATCTGCCGGATAATGCTAGGCAATTTAGCTTTATATTTCCCTCCTTTGAATCTGCGGTGGATGCAGGGCGGGAGATCAGCCAGGGCCGGTTTGGTATGCCCGCTATTTTTCGGATATCCGATGCGGAGGAGACCGATGTGGCCATGCAGATGTATGGATTGGAGGGGGGCATCCTGGATAAATTCATGGGGATGAAGGGCATGAAAAAGGGCCGACGGTGTCTGATGATGGGTCAGTCAGAGGGGGAAAAAACTTTTGCTGTCAATGTATTGCGCCAGGTGAAAAAAATCTGCCGAAAAAACAAGGGATTTTTTCTCACCGGGTATCCCATGCGAAAATGGTACAAGGGCCGCTTCTCAGATCCCTATATGCGGGATGCCTTAAATGATTATGGGATTCTCATCGATACATTGGAATGTTCGGTTACCTGGGAAAATCTCCATTCTTTGCATAAAACCGTGCGAAGGGTGGTCAAGGCCAACCCCCATACCATTTGTATGACCCATGCCTCCCATTTTTATGCCCAGGGCACCAATCTTTATTTTATTTTTATCACTAAAATGCCGGAGCTGGCAGAATTTAAGACCTATCAGCAGTCCATCATCGACGGTATTGAGGCGGCAGGCGGCTCCCTGAGCCACCACCACGGGGTGGGAAGGATGATGGCTCCCTGGATGGAGCGCCATCTGGGCTGTGAACAGATGGATGTCCTCAGGGCCATCAAGACCCATCTGGATCCCAATGGCATTATGAACCCCGGCGGCCTGGGTTTGTAGAATAATGTGGCTTCTGGGGTTGCTGCTGTATTAATGGACTGGAATCTGTTTTATATTCTGGCCCCTTTTGTTTTTTTTCTCATTTATATCCTGTTTTTCAGCCTTGTTGTCCCTGGGAGATAATTTGATCCAGTAAAATAATCAGACCGCAAGAAATATCTTAGGAGAAGCTGGTCTCTATCAATTCCTTGATGGAGTCAATATCGGCCAGGGCTTTTTCCTGGGATACATCCTGCCATCCGTCCTCCCGGATTCTGGTCAATTCTTTTAAAAATTTGCCAAGGGTCTGGGTGTATTTGGCAGCACTGCCAAGACCGGTGGTGGTGGCCCCTTTGATTTCACCGCTTTCCCTGCGTATTTCCTGGACTTCCTGGAAGGCCTTGTTAATGGATTTTTCTCCGGAACTGATACTTTCCCGGATCTCCTCATCCCCGTGTTCCATGACCTTCCGGGCCTTATCCACCTTGTTGGGGCTGATACCCAATTCCTTTGCCCGCATCTCGTTGGTCTCTTTCCTGCTCGGCTTTGGACTGTCATCTTCCCCATCCTCAGGGGCCGATCCATGGATGGTATCCAGGAGGGCAAGGCAGTTAAGGATATCCTCATCGGACATGTTCCTGCGGTTGCGCTGGATGTGGAAGCTGTACAAGAC